>NZ_JACJQM010000010.1:0-154801 GCF_014696655.1 Nostoc sp. FACHB-888
CATTGAGATCGCAGGGGGGCAGGGGGCAGGGAGCAGGGGAGAGGGTTTGCAGCTTTTATCACCATAAAAATGGTGCAATTTAAATGACGATTAGCTTAGCAGTTCTCATTTGGATGTAATATGCACTTTAGGAGTACGGCTGTCTGCCTCTAAGAATGAGTAAGCATATATTCCACGCTATTGAGAACCGCTATAGACGCAAATAATCGTAACTAGTAGCATAAATATCTCATGCACTCTTGATAAATATAATGCTGTCTAATTTTCCAGGTGACTCTAATGGGACAAATCATTACTCAGGTTGATGCTTTTACCAATACACCTTTTGCAGGTAACCCTGCTGCTGTCTGTGTTTTGCCCACTGCCCAAGATGATTGCTGGATGCAAAATGTGGCGCAAGAGATGAATTTATCTGAGACGGCTTTTTTAGTTAGACAGGATGATGGCTTCAATCTGCGTTGGTTTACGCCCACAGTAGAAGTACCGCTTTGTGGACATGCAACTTTAGCTAGTGCCCATGTACTTTGGTCAGAGGGGCATTTGTCACAGAATGAAGTTGCGCGTTTCTACACTAAAAGCGGAGTGCTGACTGCTAAATTGCAAGGTGAGTGGATTGAGTTAGATTTTCCTGTGAATCATTCACAAGCAACAGTCGCCCCGCAAGAACTCAAGGCTGCTTTGGGTGTCCCATACAAATCTGTTTTTCTAAATTCCTTGGGCTATTTAGTAGAATTGGCATCTGAAGATTTGGTACGGCAAATACAGCCAAATTTTCAAATATTGAAAACGTTGCCTATTTCTGAAATCATTGTCACCAGCCTTACCCACCCTGATTCTGAATATGATTTCGTTTCCCGCTTTTTTGCACCGGGTTTAGGGGTTAATGAAGATCCTGTAACAGGAGCGGCTCATTGTTGTCTTGCTGCCTTCTGGCGCGATCGCTTGCACAAAAATGAGTTATTGGCTTATCAGGCATCCAGTCGTGGTGGGGTGGTAAAGGTATATTATGACGGAGGCGATCGCGTCTTTCTTTCTGGACAAGCGGTAACTGTTATGCGAGGTGAGTTATTTACTACTTGAAGGAGGCAGGAGGCAGATCGCGCAGCGTGTCGTAGACAAGGCAGGAGGCAGAAGGGGATTCTAACCCTTCCTAGTCAAAACAATCGCATTGTCAGGCGATACAATGGGATTGTCGGTCGATGCAATAGCATTGTTAATCAAAACAATCGCATTGTTAGTCGATGCAATGGCATTGTTAGTCAAAACAATCGCATTGTTAGTCGATGCAATGGCATTGTTAGTCAAAACAATCGCATTGTTAGTCAATGCAATGGCAATATTTAGTTCTAAAGTGTCTACTAAAAATACAAATAATCGAAATCTGATCGCATCTCGTGACTGGCCAATTGAGCAATTACCTGGACTGAGCCACGAGGAACAATCTCAACTGCAAAATTGTGGGATTACTAGTACAGGGGCGCTAGTCAAACAAGGGAAAACTTTAGAGACAAGACTAGCGTTAGCAAATAAACTACATATCCACCTTCAATATGTAAATAAATGGATGGCTTTAGCTGACTTGGCGCGTATTCCGAGTGTAGGCATACAATATTGTGGTTTATTGCTCCATGCAGGTATTGGTTCTGTAGCACAGTTGGCTCAGACTCCCACTCACAGATTGCACCAACAAATTATGCGCTTGCAGGTAGCAACAATGCAGCGACGAGATTTGTGTCCACCAATTGAGCTAGTACAACAGTGGAGTCAGCAAGCGAAAATATTGGGAAGTGGAAATTAGGGAGTGGGGGGCAGGGGGAGCAGAATTAATAACCAATGCCCAATGTCCAATGCCCAATGCCCACTCCCTAATCTTTAACTAAAACACCATTAAGGAAGATATCAGCAAGTCCTTCTGCCATTTCCTGCATTTGTTGGGGAGAAGCATCAGGTTCCATAATGGTGTTGTTAGAAAAACCTGCGATCGCAAACATTCCCAAGAAGACTTTAGCAACTAGCTTTGCGTCCATCTTGCGATAAATGCCTTTATCCATCGCTGTTTGAAAAAATGCTTCGCCCACATCGGTCATTTTGGTGATGACTTCTAACTGGATGCGATCGCGCAAATCGGGGTGAAACTGCACCTCCATAAAACAAACGCGCATTAAATCGGCATTTTTTTGAAAGTTCCACATCCGGCGACGCATCACCTGAGCTACGGCTTTATAGCTGCCCATTTCACTTAATTCTGTCAGCAAATCTGTGAGAATCTCCACCCATCCACTCGTAGCTACTTCTACCAAAATTGCCTTTTTATTGGGAAAATGACGGAATAGAGTGCCTTCAGCTACACCTGCTGCCTGTGCTAAATCGCGGGTGGTAGTGCCGTCAAATCCTTGAGAGGCAAACAACCGTTGTGCTGCCTGTAAAATCCGGGTACGCGTCTGAGCCTCTGAGGGTGGGGAAGAATTAAAAACTCGCATAACAGTTATGGTGAAATTTCCGGAACAGGATTTGTAGCATTATTGTCTAACGTCAAGTAAAAAAGCTCAAAAAGCTTAATACAACATTAACGTCCTGGTACTAAGTATCTTGTTTTTTAGGTAATGTAACTTTATCTTAATTTTTGCTTATGAACCAGATGAGTCGGTCAATTTGGGATTGGTCAATTAAAGGAGGCAGAGGGTCACTGAGCGCAGCCTCTCAAAGAGTTGGGAGCCTAAGTAAGATAGGAGGCAGGAAGAAGACTGCTCTCTGTGTGCCTTCTGCCTTTGTTGATAAAGTATCTGTGATGTTGCGGCGCTTATTTGTCGCTTTGTTGGCTTTGCTCATCCTCTGGTGCGGATTGCTGCCAGAAATTGCTTTGGCTCAAACTCAGACAGCACCTCTTCCTCAAAGAGTTCTGCAACCTAAGAAAAGTCAAACTCCACCGGTTCAAAGTTCGATTCAACCTTATCTGGATCGAGTTATCAAGCGGTTAACGGAATTTCGCCTCGATAATGGTCTAAAATTCATTGTCTTGGAACGGCATGAAGCGCCAGTAGTTTCTTTTCTGACATACGCAAATGTCGGTGGAGTCGATGAGCCAGATGGCAAAACTGGTGTAGCTCACTTTCTGGAACATTTAGCGTTTAAAGGCACGACGCGCATTGGTACAGAAGATTACAAGGCAGAAAAACCTTTATTAGAAACCTTAGAACGGTTGGATGCCCAAATTCAAGCAGCGAAAACCGAGGGCAAAAAAGATGAGGTTGCTCGGTTAGAAGCTGAGTTTAAGCGAGTGGAATCGCAAGCAGCCAAGCTAGTTAAGCAAAACGAATTGGGGCAGATTGTCGAACAAGCAGGAGGTGTGGGTTTAAATGCCAATACTTCAACCGAAGCCACACGTTATTTGTACAGTTTTCCTGCTAATAAGCTGGAACTTTGGATGTCGCTGGAGTCGGAACGATTTCTCGATCCTGTAATTCGTCGTGAGTTTTATAAAGAAAGAGATGTAATTTTAGAGGAGCGACGGATGCGGGTGGAAAATTCACCGATTGGACTGATGGTGGAGAAATTTATTGATACTGCTTACAAAGTTCATCCCTACAGACGTCCGGTGATTGGTTATGACGAAGATATCCGCAATCTGACACCAGAAGATGTCCAAAAGTTTTTTGATACTCACTACGTACCAAGTAATTTGACCATTGCTATTGTCGGAGATGTTAACCCGGCTGAAGTAAAAAAACTGGCGCAAACTTATTTTGGCCGCTATCTGGCAAAAACCAAAGCTGTTGAAAAAATCCCGGTGGAACCACCACAACAACAAACACGGGAAGTTACTTTACAGCTACCTTCTCAACCCTGGTATTTAGAAGGTTATCATCGTCCGGCAATTACCCATCCAGATAATGCAGTCTATGACATCATTGCCAGCTTATTAAGTGATGGGCGCACGTCGCGGTTGTATAAGTCTTTAGTAGAAAAGCAGCGTTTGGCACTAAATGCTAGAGGTTTTAGCGGTTTTCCTGGAGATAAGTACCCAAACCTGATGTTATTCTATGCTCTCACGGCTCCTGGTCATACGGTTGATGAGTTGGCGGTGGCTTTGCGCCAAGAAATTGACAAATTAAAAACTGAGCCTGTAGCTACGGTTGATTTGGAACGGGTGAAAACCCAAGCACGGGCGAGTTTGTTACGTAACCTCAATTCAAATATGGGAATGGCTCAACAATTGTTGGAATATGAGGTGAAAACTGGCTCTTGGCGGAATTTGTTTAAGCAGTTGGATGATATTTCGGCGGTAACGACGGCTGATATTATGCGGGTAGCAAAAGAGACGTTTACGCCGAAAAATCGCACGATTGGGAAGCTTTTGTCGAAAGAAAAATAAGATAAACAAACCGCAAAGGGCGCAAAGGGCGCAAAGGCAGGAGATATGAAAAGGTACAAGGTGAAGGGTAAAAGGCGAATGGCATTGAAAATCCAAAATGGCAAGGGGTTGATTTATGGTTTGGTTGCTGTTTTTGCGTGTTTACTTTTAACTTGTAATTTTTCTCTGGCAGCGACGGCTGAGGCAAAGCATTACACTGAGTTGCAGTTGCCACCGCTACCTGAGATTAAGTTACCCAAGTATGAGCGGTTTGTTCTCCAAAACGGCTTAGTTGTCTATTTAATGGAGGATCACGAATTACCTTTGGTAAATGGTACAGCGTTTGTGCGGACAGGAAATCGCTTGGAACCACAACAGAAAGTCGGTTTAGCGGGTTTTACAGGCGCGGTAATGCGAACTGGAGGAACTAAGCAGCATTCGGCTGATGAACTAAACGAGATGTTGGAACGACGGGCAGCATCTGTGGAAGCTAGTATTGGTGAAGCTTCTGGTGGTGCTAGTTTTGATGCTTTGAGTGAAGATTTAGAAACAGTATTTGGGCTGTTTGCCGAGGTGTTGCGATCGCCAGTATTTGCTCAAGAAAAGCTAGACTTGGCTAAGACACAGGCTAAGGGTGGCATTGCTCGTCGCAATGACGATCCAGATAGTATTGCTAGTCGAGAATTTAAGAAGTTGATCTATGGGAAAGATAGTCCCTATGCTCGCACAATAGAATATGCAACGGTGGATCAGGTTGAGCGTGAGGATTTGCTCAAGTTTTATCAGCAATATTTCCACCCCAACAATATGATTTTGGGAATTGTAGGGGATTTTGATGCCAAAAAAATGCGATCGCTCATTCAAGCTAAGTTTGGCGACTGGAACCGCAACCCAGGTATTGCTAATCCCAAATTACCAAGCGTTGTGCCAGCCAATACAGGCGGAGTCTTTTTTGTAAATCAGCCACAATTGACGCAAAGTAGTGTGCTTATCGGGCATTTAGGCGGACGGTTTGACAATCCTGATTATCCGGCGCTGGATGTATTGAATGGGGTTTTAAGTGGATTTGGTGGACGCTTATTTAATGAAGTGCGATCGCGTCAAGGTTTAGCATACTCTGTATACGGGCAGTGGAGTCCCCGTTTCGATTATCCTGGGATGTTCATTGCTGGTGGACAAACGCGATCGGATGCTACTGTGCAGTTTGTCAAAGCCTTACAAAATGAAATCAAGCGCATCCAAACTCAAAGAGTAACAGCAAAAGAACTTGCTTTTGCCAAAGAGTCTACACTCAACTCCTTTGTATTCAACTTTCAAGACCCCAGCCAAACTTTATCACGGTTGATGCGATACGAATATTACGGCTATCCTGCTGATTTTCTCTTTCGCTATCAAAAAGCTGTCGCTGCTATCACATCTGCTGATGTGCAACGGGTAGCACGAGAATACCTCAAGCCAGAAAAGATCGTGACTTTAGTGGTGGGGAATCAAAGTGCCATTCAACCGCCATTGACGCAGCTAGCAACACAGGTAACGCCGATAGATATAACGATTCCTGGTTCGCAGCCACAGGCGAATAATTAGTTCCATCTTTACCATTTTTTAAGGGGGTAGGAGCAAGTCTTAATTGAACTGGATTGCGCTATCAACAAGGTATCCCTCTAGTATTTCCTGGTAATCAGCATTCAGTTACAGTACTTGACTAACGACTCAAATCAAATAATTTCCTTGATTATCTGGAAATGACTGAGGCCAAATTGTAGTAACCAGTAGAAACTAAATCAGGAACCAAAACCTCTGGAGTTCCCAGAGGTTTTTTTTTAATACGCTTTTCGAGGAGCGATCGCCCGATAAACCTCAATAATAAAATTGTTGCATT
This sequence comes from Nostoc sp. FACHB-888, assembly GCF_014696655.1. Lineage (NCBI taxonomy): Bacteria > Bacillati > Cyanobacteriota > Cyanophyceae > Nostocales > Nostocaceae > Nostoc > Nostoc sp. FACHB-888. Next base: position 6,231 of record NZ_JACJQM010000010.1, read on the forward strand.
AACTGGAGTAAGCTAAATTTAGGTTTGAGCTACTGGGAGTGGAAATGATGTTGTTGGAATTAAAGCGCATCTATGTTCCACCAGGACAAAGAGTGCTACTGCGAGATGTAACCTGGCAGGAATTGGAAACAATTCTAGAGGATTTAGGGGAACACCGTGCAGCACGAATTGCTTATGACAGGGGAATATTGGAGATTATGGCACCACTGCCAGAACATGAATATGGCAAAGAGATTATTGGCGATTTAGTCAAAGCGCTTCTAGAAGAGCTAAATACTGAGTTTATCAGCCTTGGTTCTACCACTTTCAAGAACCAAGCAATGGCTCAAGGTATAGAACCTGATCAGTGTTTCTATATAAAAAATGAATCCAAGATTCGTGGCAAGAAGCGACTAGATTTAACAGTAGATCCCCCTCCAGATTTAGCTCTAGAAATTGATATTACTTCTCGCACTCATCCTAATATTTATGAAGCGCTACAAGTACCTGAGCTTTGGCGTTTTAATCAAGGAAAGCTCCAAATTAATATTTTGCGAGATGGGCATTATATAGAGTCTCAGCAAAGCCTAAATTTTCCTTTATTCCCACTAATTGAAACGATTCCCCAATATCTGGAGCAAAGTACAACAGCAGGTAGAAATGCAACGCTCAAGGCTTTTCGTCTTTGGGTACAAAAGCAAATACAACAGCAATGATTGAATAATTCGTAATTCGTAATGGGCTACGCCCCGCTACGCTAACGTAATTCATAATTAATTTTAGGAGAGCTGCCTAACTTCGACCTCTATTTGGATCTGGCAACAGGTTAAGACAAGTCGGCTCGGTGAACCAAGAATCCCACGGCTTCAAGCCGTGGGAGTGTCAATTAGTAATGATTTAGGTTAATGCCAGCTTCTTTTGCCATTGCTTCTAACCCTTTAACTTCTAAGCTTTTGATTGCTTTAGTAGACAGCTTTAATTTTACCCAGCGATTTCCGCCTGCCCACCAAACACGCTTGCTTTGCAGATTAGCGTGCTGAAGGCGTTTTGTACGGCGGTGGGAGTGGGAAACAGCAAAGGCGTTATTTGCCTTCTTACCAGTTAGTTCACAGCGACGGGACATAGCAAGTATCTCCAGATTATTATTTTAATACAGCCTTTCCATTTTAGGTCTTAGGCAACAGAAGTGGAGAAGAGAGTAGGGAGATTAGGGCAGGGGGCAGGGGGCAGGGGGCAGGGGAGGCAGGGGGAGCAGGGGAGGCAAGGGGACAAGAGGTGAGAACTTGAAACAAGTCTTTCCCCTTGTCCCCAATTCTCCTTGTCCCTAAGTCCTCTTGCCAATGCCCAATGCCCAATGCCGAATGCCCGACTCGCACTATTTACTTGCTTGTTCCGTCAGTTTAGTGAGTACCTCATTTGATCGCTCGACGAAAGATTTCATTCCCTCAGCGTCAAAGCCTTTCTGAGACATCAGCGCTAGATCGTAAACGTGTTGGCAAATCAAGTTCACTAACTGATCTGTATGCGTTTGACCGTCACCTTGAATAATACTACCTTGGTTAAGATTTGCCAGATTTTGAATTAATGGGTGAGCAGTATTCACTAGCAAAATGTGATCTTCGGGAAACTCTGCTGTCCCCTGCTGCATCATGGCGTTCATTTCTCGCAGGCGGCGAAGAATCTCTGGTAAAAGCACCATCGCAGGTGGTGTACCTTGAGGATCGTCTGATTTCAAAGCTTCGGTACGGATGTTGAGTTTGGGTTTGTTGAGAGATTTCTCAAATAACTCTTTAATCGTCTCACTGCGGGTTTTGTTCGTTTTGGGATCGACAATTTCCGTAGCTTTGTCTTGTTCTAGCAGAGTATTATCTAAATCTGAGTCTACCCGCGTAAACTTGACATCCTGATATTCCCGCTCTAGGAAGTTGATAAAGTGGGTGTCGATGAAGGAGTCCATAAATAGGACTTCCAAACCTTGATTTTTGTGTAGTTCTATGTATGTAGCTTGGGTTGTTTCATCGGTGCTGTAAAAAACTCGGTTTTCGTTGCGTTCTTTGTTGCGTTCTAGATACTCTTTGAGTGTGGTGTAAGGAGCAGTGGGTGCTGAGTTCTCAGCACTGGGTGAGGGAGTAACATCTTGCCAAGCATCCCCCTCTGAGGACTGTACTTCAACGGCTGGAGTTTCAGCAGCAGCTTTTTCTGTCAGCTTGGCGGTGGTGCGGAAGACGATGATATCTTCAATTTGTTTTTTGAATTTCTCGTCGTTGAGAACGCCGAATTTTACAAAAGTACCGAGGTCTTTCCAGGCGCTGATGTATTGTTCACGATTATCGCGGAAAAGTTCTTTGAGGCGATCGCCTACTTTTTTGGCAATGTAATCACCAATTCGCTTCACGGTGCGATCGCCTTGCAAAGCACTCCGCGATACGTTTAGGGGAATATCGGTACTATCAATTACACCCCGCATCGGCATTAGAAATTGCGGGATAATTTCTTCGCAGTTGTCGCTAACAAAAACTTGATTGCAAAATAGCTTGATCTGCCCTTTGGTAACATCTACATCCGGCCTCATTTTGGGGAAATACAGAATCCCGTTGATGATAAAGGGATAGTCTGTATTTAAATGTACCCACAACAGAGGTTCTTCCTGAAAAGGATACAAGTAGCGGTAAAACTCTAAATAATCTTCTTGACTCAGATTACTTGGAGACTCTCGCCAAGGTGCTTTTTGCTTATTTACTACTTCACCATCAAGTTTAATTGGGACTGGCAAGAAGTCACAGTAGGTCTTGACAAGATTCTTAATTCGTGCGGACTCGAGAAATTCTTCCTCTTCTCCTTGCAAGCTGAGAGTAATAGTAGTACCGCGAGTTGTTCGGGGCGACTCTTCTAGGGTGAATGCTGGCGAACCATCGCAAGTCCAGTGAACCGCCTGCGCCCCTTCTTGATAGGAGAGGGTATCAATTTCTACCTTTTGCGCCACCATGAAGGAAGAGTAGAAACCAAGACCGAAATGGCCGATTATCGGTTGATCTGATTTGCCTTCATACTTATGAATAAATTCTTCAGCACTAGAAAAGGCAACCTGATTGATATATTTCTTAACTTCTTCTGCGGTCATCCCGATACCGTTATCGGAGATGGATAGAGTTTTGTTATCTTTGTCAATGGCAATTTCAATTTCTGGTTCGCCGATATCTCCAGCGTAGTCTCCGGCGCGGGATACCATTTTCAGCTTTTGGATAGCGTCTACAGCGTTGGATACGAGTTCCCGCAAGAAGATTTGGTGATCTGAGTAAAGCGACTTCTTAATGATCGGGAAAATATTCTCAGTATGAATACTGATAGTGCCTTGTTCTAGCATAATTGGTAATTTTTCGATGTTAGTATCTGAAATGATGATAGTGGCTAATATAGCCTAGCCTTCTGTTTTCCAGGATAAACCCGGAGAAAATAGAAAGGTATGATACCAATTAGGATTTTAAAAGCATAACTTAGGCGATTGAACCTTTTTTGAGCATTGTTTGCCCCCATTTTCTGATTCGGATTTCCCTACTCCCAATTTTCACCGCAGGTTTATTAACCTAGTTGAGACTGTTACCTAAGTACTAATGCCAGTTTTTTCCAACACCAAAAAATAGTGATACGGATAAGTTTGGCCGATTTTTTGATAAATATTCCGAATTTCTAAATATTGCAATATTTTTTACTTATGGTTAATAGTTCTGACTTACTTGCAAAACTCTACAATGCCTTTAACCCCTTTGAACCCTTACCCGCAGGTGATCCAAAATATGTATATTGTCAGAATGTGCGCGGAGATGCGGATATTGAGCAAGAGTTGGGAAATCGGATGCGATTAGCAGATACAAATACTTGCCAATTGTATTCTGGCCATCGGGGTGCGGGGAAGTCTACAGAATTACTAAGGTTAAAGAAATATTTAGAAAATCGAGAATTTTATGTTGTGTATTTTGCTGCTGATGAAGAGGATATTGATTCAGAAGATGCCCAGTATACAGATATACTCCTCGCCTGTACCCGCCGTTTGCTCAAAGATTTAAAAGGAATTGCTAATCCTCGTCCTATACTCAACTGGTTGAAAGGTCGTTGGGAAGATTTGAAAGATTTGGCGCAGACTCCCATAGAATTTGAGAGTCTGGGAGTAGAAGCACAGCTAGCTCAATTTGCTAAGTTGACCGCAAATTTAAGGGCTGTTCCTGAATTACGCCAGAAGATTCGCCAAAAAATTGATCCTTACACTGTCACTTTAATTGAGGTGTTAAATGAGTTTCTGGTGGATGCAAAACAGCACTTACCTAATGGCTACAAAAAACTGGCGGTAATTGTCGATAACTTAGACCGAATGGTATTAGTCAAAGATGGAGAACGCACCAACTATGAGGAAGTCTTTTTAGACCGTAGCGAACAACTCCAAGCTTTAGATTGCCATTTGATTTACACTGTTCCCATTTCAATGGTCTATTCTAGTAGAGCAACAGACCTCAGAGATATCTACGGCGACCCCCAAATTTTGCCGATGATTATGGTAAACACTCTCAAGGGAGACGTTTATCAGCCAGGACTAAAGAAAGTTAAAGAAGTAATTAAGAAGCGAGTCCGGCAAATTGCACCCGAACTATCACTAGAAACAGAAATTTTTGACAGTCCCCAAACCTTAGACAGGCTTTGTTTAATGAGTGGAGGCCATGTGAGGAATTTGCTATTGTTAACTCAAGATGCCTTTGGACGCACTGAAGATTTACCTGTTTCAGAAAAGGCGGTGCGACGAGCAATTACTCAAGCTAGAGATACTTATCGCCGCGCTGTGGAAAATCATCAATGGTGTCTGTTAGCGGAAGTCTCTTGTTCTAAGCGCATTATTAATGATGACTTATATCGCAGTTTGATGTATAACCGTTGTCTTTTAGAATACCGCTATTTTGATGATGATGGAGAAATGCAGCGTTGGTATGATATTCATCCATTGATTCAAGGAATTCCAGAATTTAAAGAAGCTGTAACAAAACTTTCATGAACCCAAATTTAAGTGATTGGGATGATGATTTACCCCCAGAACCAGAAGAAGCTTATCAAGACTTGCTTCGCGCACTGAAGCGAAAATTAGGATTTGGCTTGTTTTTTGTCCAATGTACACCTGGGGAAGCAGACAAGTTTATTGTCAAACTTTTCCAAGAGATTCCGCAGAAGAAGATTGCAGTTTTGCAGTTGGTTGAGGCGATTGATAATCTATATCAGCCAGTGGCAGAGTTTATTAAAAATAAGCAAGTTGATATTTTACTAATTCAAGGTCTGGAATATTCTTTATATAAGTATGAAAAAAGAAGTTTTGGGGAAATTACAGAAGGACAATTTAGTAATTTAACCAGTGTCCCGCATATTTTAAATCACTTAAACCAACAGCGAGAACGGTTTAGAGATGATTTTCCTATTAGCTTTGTTTTTCTTTTGCGTTCATTCTCGATTAACTATTTTATTCACCGCGCCCCAGATTTTTTTGATTGGCGTTCTGGGTTGTTTGAATTACCAACTACACCAGAAGTAGTAGATGAAGAATCATCTCGCCTACTGGACGAAGCAGGTTATGAAGAATATTTAAAACTTAGCCATGAAAAAAAAATAGAGAAACTTCTAGAAATTAAAGATATGCTAACAGAAAAATTCCAGACAGAAAGCCGGAAGCCGAGTTTACTATGTGAGTTGGGAAAATTATTAGTTACCGCTAACGAAAATGAACTAGCAATCGCATCCTATGATGAGGCGTTGGAAATTCAACCTGATTATTACCAGGCTTGGTACAATCGGGGCATTACACTAGGAAATTTAGGATGTTATGAACCAGCAATCTCATCCTACGATGAGGCAGTAAAAATTAAGCCTAACTACTACTATGCTTGGTACAATCGGGGGATTATGCTAGTGAATTTAGGACGTTCTGAAGAAGCAATTGCATCTTACGAAGAAGCCCTAAAATTTAAACATGATTATCATGAGGCTTGGAATAATAAAGGTAATTTACTATTAAATTTAGGCAATTATGAAGCAGCGATAGCATCTTATGAAGAAGCGCTAAAATTTAATCCCGATTACTACTTAATTTGGAATAATCGAGGCATTGCTTTAATAAAGCTGGGACGTTATAAAGCAGCGATCGCATCGTATGAAGAAGCATTGAAACTTAAATCTGATTACCATTTATCTTGGTATGGTAAAGGTAATGCATTAGCTAATTTGGGAGATACTGAAGCAGCGATTGCTTTTTATCAAAAAGCAGTGAAAATTCAACCTGATTACCACTTAGCTTGGTATAGTCAGGGAAATGCACTAGAGAGTTTGGGACGCTATGAAGAAGCGATTAGATGCTACGAAGAGGCGCTGACAATTAAACCAGATGACTATTTAGCTTGGTATGATCGAGGTATTGTACTAGAAAATTTAGGAAACTACGAGGTAGCAATTACTTCCTATGACCAAGCATTAAACATTAAGCCAGATGACTATTTATCTTGGTACGCTAAAGGTTATGCTTCTAAGAATTTAGAACGTTACGAAGCAGCAATTATATCCTTTGAGCAAGCACTGCAATTTCAACCAGATAATCATGAAGTTTGGTACAACAAAGCTTATTGTTATGCTCTCCAAGGTAATATTGAGCAGGCACTAGAAAACTTACAAAAAGCAATTAATCTGGGTGGTGACGAATATCGTGCGAGGGCAAAAACTGACTCTTGTTTTGATGCTATGCGGAAAGTTGAGTGCTTTCAATATTTAATTCAATAACCTCTATAAAGATTAAATTAATATAGCGATCGCCCTCAAACTTCTACTGAAAATACTAACTGAAATTAAAAGCGATGCCTATGAATAAAAAATTAAAACTTTAACCTATCTTGAAGAACGGAAATAAAATGTCAGAAACAATCAATATTGAACAAGCGGTATTAGATAATCTGCGAATTCTCTCGAATGACAAGCAACAAGAAGTCCTAGATTTTGTTGAGTTTCTTGTAAAAAAAACAATCAATCACCAACAGTTAGACACTGAAGATTCAGATTCTAGTATTTCATCAAATCTCCAACAGCAAAAACGGCTATCTCTCCGAGAAATTGCCCGACTACCTGTAGCAGAACGTCACAAAATACTAAAACCTTTTATCGCCGCCATAGCCGAAGATTTTTTGAATGACCCAGAATTAACAGAGTTTGCCGTTCTAGATGGTGAAGACTGGGAAACCGAGAATGACTAATCGCAAAAAAGGTGAGATTTGGCTAGTGCAACTTGATCCAACTAGAGGACAAGAAATTCAGAAAACTTGCCCTGCTGTTGTAATTAGTTCTGATATATCTATTTCTATACCAGTGCGGATTATTATTCCTGTGGCAACATGGCAACCTAAATTCCAAAATCGCCTTTTCATGATTCCTATCCAGCAAACTAGTGAAAATGGCTTAGACTCAAACTCAGCAGGTAATGTCTTACAAGTTCGTAGTGTAACAACTGAGCGATTTGTCCGATGTTTAGGGAAAGTTTCAACAGCCGTTATGCAAGAATTGCTAGATGGTTTAATTATCTGTATTGATTATGCTGCTGAAACCAACGACTGAAAAAGAGTATCTTTGAGAAAAATACAATTCAGATGCAGCGATCTCTTTGAAACTTCCACTGAAAACAATAGCTGAAATTAAAAGCGATCGCCCCTAAGTTGAATTACATTAACATTAAGAAAATTCTAACTAAGCAGTTATGCAAAATGAACTGACCACTCTAACTTATGAAGTTGAACTACAACCAGGAGAAAAATTCAATCTTCCAGAATCATTACTGGAAAATGTCGGTGCAGGAAGTTGGGTAATTACCATCCAAAAAAAGACACAACTACCTGTAGAAACTGGTACCCATGATAGTTTTTTGAACGGCTACGCACCAGAAGACGAAGGACTTTATGACAATTATTCAAGCCGTTTAAATTAACAGCGATCGCTGCTGAAAAGTACATGGCAAAATAATTCGCGGCTACACGGTTTGTTTGTGTAGCCGCGAATTCTAATCATCTTCTCAGACTATGTAGCAATCTGTGGTACTGATACCTTTACCACCACTTTTTTGCTAAAAGACAGACCATTTTCATTTTTGTCAATGATAATCGTATCTCCAGAGATAAAAGTATTTTCCAATAACTTGGTGGCGAGGGGGTTTTCTACTTCTCGCTGAATTGCCCGTTTGAGTGGACGCGCACCATAAACTGGGTCATAGCCTGATTCGACAAGGTGATCGCAAGCTGCTTGGGATATCTCAAAGAAGATTTTTTGCTCGCGCAGGAGATTTTCTACCCGCTTGAGTTGAATACGGATGATATGCCGCATTTCCGTGCGATTTAGGGTATGGAAGAGAATAATATCATCGACGCGGTTGAGAAATTCGGGGCGGAAATGCGATCGCAAAGCTTCCATTACCCGCTTCCGCATCGTTTCATACTTGGAATCATCACCAGATACATCCAAGATATGTTCGCTACCAATGTTACTGGTCATCACAATAACGGTGTTACGAAAATCTACCGTTCTTCCTTGAGAGTCAGTAATTCTCCCATCATCTAACACCTGCAATAAAATATTGAACACATCGGGGTGCGCCTTTTCCACTTCATCCAGCAGCACCACTGAGTAAGGACGACGGCGAACCGTCTCGGAAAGTTGACCGCCTTCTTCATAGCCTACGTATCCTGGAGGCGCTCCCACGAGGCGAGAAACCGAGTGTTTTTCCATATACTCAGACATATCCAAGCGCACCAAAGCATCATCAGAATCAAAGAGAAACTGAGCTAAAGCACGCGCAAGTTCGGTTTTGCCCACTCCTGTGGGGCCCATGAACAAAAATGAACCAATGGGACGCGAGGGATCTTTCATCCCTGCACGGGCGCGACGGATCGCGGCTGCTACCGCTTCTACAGCTTCTTCTTGCCCAATGACTCGCTGATGCAAATGACTTTCTAGTTGCAGCAATTTTTGCCGTTCCGATTCCAACAAGCGATTGACGGGAATTCCTGTCCATTTGGCGACGATTTCGGCAATATCAGCTTCGGTGACTTGTTCTCGCAGTAACGTGGAACCTTGGTTTTGAATTTCTAAAAGGCTCGCTTCTTTGGCTTCGCGCTCGTGCTGTACTCCTTCCAATTTGCCATACTTCAATTGGGCAGCTTTATTTAAATCATAAGCACGTTCCGCCTGTTCAATTTGCACTCGCAGGGCATCTTCTTCTTTCTTTAAGGCGCTTATCGCCTCCAATATCTGCTTTTCACCTTGCCATTGCTCATTAAATACTTGCTGTTTTTCTGTTAAATCGGCAATTTCTTGCTCAATTCGCTCCAAACGTTCTCTCGTTTGCGGAATGCCTTTCTCTTCGCCAGCTAATGACAGTTTTTCCATTTCTAACTGCATGAGGCGGCGATCAATGGTTTCCAATTCGGCTGGTTTGGAGGTAATCTCCATTTTCAACTGTGCTGCTGCCTCATCCACCAAATCAATGGCTTTATCTGGTAAAAAGCGATCGCTAATATAACGTGCTGACAAAGTTGCTGCTGCTACCAACGCCGAATCAGAAATTTTGACGTTGTGATGCACTTCGTAGCGTTCTTTCAATCCCCGCAGAATGGAAATAGTATTTTCTACAGTTGGCTGATCGACAAATACTTGCTGAAAGCGGCGTTCTAGGGCAGCGTCTTTCTCAATGTGTTTGCGGAATTCGTCGAGGGTAGTCGCACCAATACAACGCAGTTCTCCCCGCGCCAGCATTGGTTTGAGTAAATTTCCGGCATCCATTGCCCCTTGTTGGGTGGAACCTGCACCAACTACGGTATGCAATTCGTCAATAAATAGTACGATGTCACCGTTAGATTCTGTAACTTCCTTGAGGACTGCTTTCAGGCGTTCTTCAAATTCTCCTCGTAATTTTGCCCCAGCAATCAAACTACCGATATCTAAAGAAATGAGTTTGCGATTTTTCAGAGATTCGGGAACATCACCGTTTACCATCCGTTGTGCTAAAGCTTCTGCGATCGCAGTTTTACCTACTCCAGGTTCACCAATCAATACAGGGTTATTTTTGCTACGACGAGACAATACTTGAATTACCCGCCGAATTTCCTCATCCCGTCCAATTACCGGGTCGAGTTTTCCAGATTTTGCCTGTTCTGTCAAATCTCTACCAAACTTTTGTAAGGCTTCATAACGAGATTCTGGGCTTTGATCTGTCACCTTTTGGCTACCGCGAATGGCTTTGATCGCAACTTCTAGTTTAGCTGCATCCGCACTAAAGCCTTTGAGTATCTTTCGTCCAACGCGATCGTCTTCAGCAAAGGCTAAGAGCATGTGTTCTACAGAAATGTAGGAGTCTTTCATCCTGACTCTAGCTTCCTCGGCTCGATCTAGTAAAACATCTAAACTGCGGCTAAGGTAAAGCTGATCGCTTTTACCAACTTTGGGCTGACGTTGGGTAAAGGCTTCTAGCTGCTGTTGGAAGCGGATTGGATCAACCTCAGATTTAGCGAGGATACGTATTGCTAGACTAGTGGGTTCTTCTAACAGGGCAATAATTAAATGTTCAACATCTAGTTGCTGTTGTTGATAAGCACGGACTATATCCTGAGATTTAACAATCGCTTCCCAGGCTTTATCAGTAAATTTATTCGGATCTGTAGGTTGCATCTTTAGAATTTTAGAATTTTGATTTTTAGTTTAGGGATTGCGTGTTGGGGATTGGGGACTGGGTATAGGAAAAACTCTTGCCCAGTCTCTAATTATCCAAACATTCTCAGCGTATATCCGCGTGTATCTCCAGTGGCAATTTTGGATTGGTAATTGGCGATAGTTTAATCCATTACCTATTTTCTAATTTAAAACGAAAACACTGTTCTGAACGGACTTTCTCAAACGGTGCTATTGGAGCGATGTTTACGACGGGCTACGCTTACGTTATTAGTGTTGCTCATCGACGACAGTATGGGCGTAATACTAATAGGATTTACGCCCAGAAGATTCCCTAACCCGCCAAAAAAAGGGGAGGTAAAAAGTGAAAAGTCTCGCGCATTCGGTTAACAGGAGCGCGATACACCTGTCTGCGGAAAAATAAATCTTCCCGTATCTGGTTCAGCTTTTCAAGACATCGGTGTGGATTTTCCTACAGCTTTATTGCCTTTGATAAAGTTTTACTCCGTACTTAGGCAAAAGTAGGAGCGACGGAAACCGCTACTCTTAACTTTGGTGACTCAGCACAACTGAAGCTCAACTCCATCACCTATATTCTTAATTATAAGAATTACTGACTCACAAGTTGCTCTTGTGATTCCTGTTTGGCTGCTGATCCTTGAGTTCCCAATTGAATCAGTTCAAGTTTATACCCATCTGGATCTTCCACAAAAGCAATTACTGTCGAACCATGTTTCATCGGCCCTGGTTCACGGACAACTTTACCACCCTGATTGCGGATTTCCTCACACGTAGCGTAAATATCATCAACGCCAAGGGCAATGTGACCATAAGCATTACCCAATTCGTACTTTTCTACCCCCCAGTTATAGGTTAGTTCGATCACCGAGTTGTCGCTTTCGTCGCCGTAGCCAACAAAAGCTAGGGTAAATTCTCCCCCTGGATAATCTTTTCGGCGTAGTAATTTCATTCCTAGAACTTCACAGTAGAACTTTAAGGACTCTTCAAGGTTGCCTACCCGTAGCATTGTATGCAGTAATCGCATATTGACCTTTTCTTTGTAATTGATTTAGTGTTATTCTCTGCCAATATTTTACCTAGCTGAAAGTCTTCAGGTAAAAATGCATCAGGGAAAAAATTAATTGAAGGAGGCAGAGGGTAATTAAGGGACTTCCAACTAAAAAAATATCCCACCGCGTTTAGGGCAGGGGAGCAGGGAGCAGGGAGCAGGGGGAGGAACAGTCGTATTGAATCCAGAAATTGGGATAATTTATTTTTTGGAGTTCCCTAATTTTCCTTCTGTTTTCTGCCTGGTTGTTGAGCGTACCCCTACGGGGAAGCAAGCTACGCGTAGCGTTTCGTAGAGAAGTCGAAACACTGCCTTCTGCCTTCATTGATAAACATTCCCTTACCCATTTTTGGTGTTGATCCCTATCCATATAATGGAAATCTTCTTTAATCTCAGCCAATAAAGTCTCTTAAACGCCTATGCTAGCGATTGGGTTAGGCAGCTGGACTGTATGCGTAACAGACTCGAACAAAGGATAAAGTACAGATGAGTAAATTTCTAGATACTGCAATTGAAGCGATCGCAGCCCGTGAAATTCTTGATTCACGCGGTAGACCGACAATTGAAGCCGAAGTACATTTAGCTAACGGTGTTGTTGGATTGGCACAGGTTCCCAGCGGTGCATCTACTGGCTCTTTTGAGGCTCATGAACTGCGTGATGGCGATAAAAGCCGTTATGGGGGCAAAGGCGTACTCAAGGCAGTACAAAACGTTAAAGAAACGCTTGCGCCAAAATTGTTAGGCTTAGATGCCCTCAACCAAGAATTGCTAGACCGGACGATGATCGCCATAGATGGTTCTCCCAACAAATCCAGTTTGGGGGCGAATGCGATTTTGGGGGTTTCCCTAGCGGCAGCTAAAGCTGGTGCTGAATCTCTAGATATTCCGCTATATCGCTATTTGGGTGGCCCTTTAGCGAATTTACTCCCAGTGCCGTTAATGAACGTGATTAACGGTGGCGCACACGCCTCAAATAACGTAGATTTTCAAGAGTTTATGATTGTCCCAATTGGCGCAACTTCCTTCCGGGAAGCATTGCGCTGGGGTGCAGAGGTGTTTGCTACCCTCAGTCAGGTGTTAGATGAAAAGGGTTTGCTGACTGGTGTGGGTGATGAAGGCGGTTTTGCCCCTAACCTAGAATCTAATCAGGTGGCTTTAGAATTGCTGGTTGCTGCCATTAAAAAAGCTGGTTACAAGCCAGGGGAAGAAGTAGCTTTGGCTTTGGATGTAGCGGCTAGCGAATTTTACAAGAATGGTCAGTATGTTTACGATGGTAAACCTCACGCCCCGGCTGAGTTTATTGATTATTTAGGGCAACTAGTTGACCAATATCCGATTGTGTCAATTGAAGATGGCTTGCACGAGGAAGATTGGCAAAGTTGGCAATTACTCACCCAGAAGTTAGGTTCGCGGGTGCAGTTGGTAGGGGATGACTTATTTGTAACTAACGCCACTCGCTTGCAAAGAGGCATCCAAGAAAAAGCCGCTAATGCCATTCTGATAAAACTCAATCAAATTGGTTCTCTCACCGAAACCTTGGAAACGATTGATTTAGCAACTCGTAACAGCATCCGTTCAGTAATTAGCCATCGTTCTGGTGAAACAGAAGACACAACGATCGCTGATTTAGCCGTAGCCACCCGTGCCGGTCAAATCAAAACAGGTTCCCTCTGCCGCAGCGAACGGGTAGCAAAATATAATCGCTTGCTGCGAATTGAAGATGAACTAGGCGATCGCGCCGTTTATGCTGGTGCTGTAGGTTTAGGGCCTAAGTAGGGAATAGGGAATAAGGGAATAGGGAATAGGGAATAGTTTTCCTGTCCCCTGTACCCTGCCCCCTAATCATGGATAAAACCCCAACTTGGGCAACCCTAAGGTTTCATCCCAGTCCATCATCAGGTTTAGGCACTGAATCGCTTGGCCCGCCTGTCCTTTAATTAAGTTGTCAATTGCTGACATGACAATCACGCGACCTGTGCGCGGGTCAACTTCTACACCGATGTAACAAAGATTGCTGCCGTTAGCCCACTTGGTTTGAGGGTAAACGCCACTACCGCAGACTTTCACCCAAGGGGAGTTGCGGTAAAAGGCTGAGAAAATTGTGATTAAGTCATCTCGCACTAAACCAGGATCGCTCATTTTGGCATATACCGTTGCCAAAATACCGCGCACCATTGGGATAAGGTGGGGTGTAAATTGGATCATCAGTTCGTGACCAGCTAAGTCACTGCAAATTTGCTCAATTTCTGGGGTATGACGGTGACGGCCAATATTGTAAGCTGCTATAGAGTTGTCTGCTTCAGCTAGCAATAAGTTGGTTTGAGGTTGCCGTCCACTGCTAGATGTACCAGATTTGGCATCAATAATAGCTGTTTCTGGCACGATTAAGCCTTGCTTTAAGAGTGGCGAAAGTGCAAGGAGACTAGCAGTGGGATAAGAACCGGGACAGCCAATTAGTTGAGCTTCGGCAATGCGATCGCGATAAAGTTCTGGTAATCCATAAACTGCTGTAGCTGCAATTGTGCGATCGCTTCTCTCAATCCCATACCAATTTGTATAAGTTGTCAAATCGCTGAACCGATAATCTGCACTCAAATCTATTACTTTACATCCTTTTTCCAAAAGTTTAGGCGCGATTTGGCAAGCCAGACCATTTGGTAAAGACAAGAAAACTACTTCACAGCGTTGAGCAATTATTTCTGGTTCTACCGCCTCTATTGGCAGGTTAGCTGCATGAGCCAAATGCGGGTACAAATCTCCAAAGGATTTCCCAATACTACTCTGGCAGCCTAAATAAACCAGCTCTACTTCTGGATGATCCATCAGTAGTCGTACTAACTGTACTCCGCCATAGCCCGACGCGCCAACAATCCCAACGGGTACGCGTCTAAATTTGCCCATGATCTGAAATCCTTATCCCATGAATGGTGAATTCGTTATCAGCTATCAACAATATCAGCGACTAGACGCACAGCATACAAAACAGATGAAACCCCTCTACTTTTTTCAAACGCCGAGAAGGAGTGACGCGGTAAAATTGTCAAATATTTTATTTGTCTCTCTTGTCTCCCTTTTCTCCCTGGTCGTTGCACTTTATTACTAAACCCCAATTTTAGGGGCAGAAATTGTTGCCGCGTTATCAAATCATTGCTAGTCTACTTCTCTGCCTTATAAAGGAGCTACAATCTAAAATAAGAAATTGTAAAAAATATTTACGTTGGTAGCTGGAAATCTTTCTGTGTCACAGCCTAATACTAACCAAGCTTTTAAATTTGATTCGATTGATGCCGCGTTAGCAGACCTAAAAGCTGGTCGCGTCATCGTAGTGGTAGATGATGAAAATAGAGAAAATGAAGGCGACTTAATTTGTGCTGCCCAATTCGCCACACCTGACATGATTAATTTCATGGCGGTAGAAGCTAGAGGGCTGATTTGTTTGGCAATGACAGGCGATCGCTTAGACGAGCTAGACTTACCTTTGATGGTAAGCAACATTACAGATACTAACCAAACTGCCTTTACTGTTAGCATTGATGCTGGCCCAGAATTGGGTGTAACCACTGGCATCTCAGCAGAAGACCGCGCCCGCACTATTCAGGTTACTCTTAATCCAGGCACAAAGCCTACAGATTTACGTCGTCCTGGTCATATTTTTCCCATTCGGGCTAAAGCTGGTGGCGTACTCAAACGCGCAGGACATACGGAAGCGGCTGTGGACTTAGCCCGACTAGCAGGACTATACCCAGCAGGAGTAATTTGTGAAATTCAAAACTCCGATGGTTCAATGGCGCGGTTGCAGCAGTTAGTCGAATACGCAAAACGTCATAATTTAAAAATCATTAGTATTGCGGATTTAATCAGTTATCGCCTACAGCACGATCGCCTCGTGTATCGTGAGGTGATTACCAAGCTGCCTAGTCAATTTGGTCAGTTTGAAATTTACGCCTACCGCCACACTCTTGACAATACAGAACACGTCGCAATTGTCAAGGGCGATCCAGCTAACTTCAAAGATGAGCCAGTAATGGTGCGGATGCACTCAGAATGCTTAACTGGTGACGCTTTGGGTTCTTTGCGCTGCGACTGTAGAATGCAGCTTGTAGCTGCACTGAAAATGATTGAGTCTGCTGGTCAAGGTGTAGTTGTATACCTGCGGCAAGAAGGACGGGGAATCGGCTTGATTAACAAGCTGAAAGCCTACTCGTTGCAGGATATGGGACTGGATACAGTAGAAGCAAATGAGCGTTTGGGATTTCCTGCTGATTTGCGAGACTACGGCATGGGCGCACAAATGCTCATGGACTTGGGCATCAAAAAGATTCGTTTGATTACCAATAATCCCCGTAAAATTGCTGGAGTCAAGGGCTATGGGTTGGAAGTAGTTGATCGCGTGCCATTGTTAATTGAAGCAACCGACTACAATTCTTATTACCTGGCGACAAAAGCGCAAAAGCTGGGTCATATGCTGTTACAGACTTATCTGGTAACAGTAGCAATTCATTGGCAAGATGACCCGGAAGCTGTGACAGAACGTTATGAACGCTTAGAGAAACTGCGACACTTAGCGAAAACTAATGATTTATTATTGCAGGAAGAAGCGCGTCCATTAGCGATCGCTATATTTGATGAGCCATCTTTAACAGTACACTTGGGTTTTGATCAAGCAAAAGTTGCTAGCTCTGATTGGTATCAACAAAGTGGTCATCCTTATATACAGGCTATCTTCCAAATTCTGGATAACCTAGCAACCTTGCCATACATCCAGAAACTAGAGTTTCTGATTTCCTCTGGTTCCGATCCCTTGAGTAATTTACAAGTCCAACTAGATCGGCAAACATTCTCTGGTGGTACACTGCCTTCATCGATTAGCGATCGCTTAGAAAAGCAGCAAATATATAGCTTTAGCAAATAGCTTGTCTCAATAAATTTTGTCGGGTGTGTTATCGCGTAGCGTAACGCACCTTACAAATAAATTATTTGCTGACTCGATAAATTGGTCTGACCTGACGATAAGTATTAAGTAAGTCTAGAAATTTATTACCATCAAAATTGATCGGGTCAACTTTTTTACTAGAGCGGTCTACTAGCTTGTGGGTAGTGATGCGCTCGTCTGGAACTTGACTTTGAGCAATTAACCAAGCAAGAGAATTATATTGCGCTTCCGTGTAACCGCTATGGGTTTGTTGGTTGGTAGCGTCATAACCATCTGGGGGTGTTTCCAAAGAAACGTGATAAGCAAAATTATTCACAGACGGGGGTAAATTTGGATTAGTCTTTACAGTTTCCACTCCATCAGGACTATCAAATACTGAGTTAGCTGCACCAAAAGCCCGCTTTTCTGGTGGTACTAGATAAACTACTGTTCCGTCTAACTTAATTAGAGTGTGGTAACTTGCTTGCACATTTTCATCGTCATGGGCTACTTGAAAGAAATTAATCGCGCTGGAAGCAGAATAACCAGTTTCATGGAGGACGATAATTGGTTGGTTATTGAGAGGAAGGCCGTTAACATCTTGGGCGTACCGTTCTCCATAATTAGTTGGGTTAACTGAGACAACTTCATAATTAGGTCTGTACTGTGCAAAAGCTTGAGTGGTTACGTACCTTGCTACAGGCTTGTTAGTCTTGGCTGAGGACTTGATAACATCTTGAGATTTTTTTTCTGGCTCTTTTGCTGATTGGAATTGTGCCTGGGGATATTGACTCCAGGCTGTAACCTGTGGATTGGATATATGAGATGTTGCCAGATTATTTTGTAATTTCGTCGCTCGTCCAATTAGCAGCACTACAATTAGAGCCATGAACATCAGCGAGATTAGTAGCACCCTAGTCGCCCAGTCTTGAAACCTCATTTTTCTAATACACGTAAAACGGTAGATATAAACTTGTAGCTAAACTGGCGTATCCTTAGTAGAAAAGCACTTCTGTACGCTTCTACCGCAGATGATATCCAAACGAGAATCGCTATAATACCTTAATTCTAGTCAAATATACGTTACCAGTATATGTTGGAATGCTATGTAATTGTTTTAAATGCTTCCTCTGTGTAGAAAGCTATTTCAATGCTATCAAAACCATCACTAGGAAATTTTAAATAAAAAAATGCTCAACTACTGATTGTGGGGTAGGCAAAACGCCCACCCCACGATATTAAAAATTTATTTCCCCAAGCTTACAAGCCCATAGAGTATAAAATTACGCGATCATGTAGTCTGTCAGGCAAAATATGCTTCAGCACAGCTCCAATTTTGGCATCTTGTCCAACAAGATAGCGTGTCTTTGGCTGCTTTGCAGTGAGCGCATGGAGAACAGCCTGAGCGACAATATCCGCAGAAATTCCGTTAGATGCGAGAATCTGCATTTTCTTGCGTACAATATTCATCGCTTGACCATAGAGATTTTGTGCCGTTTGCGGTAAATCCTGCTGTGCTACTTCAGATTGACTAAGGGACTTTTCCCAAATTGGGGTAGCGATGGAACCAGGTTCAATAATTGAAACCGAGATTCCCCAAGGTCGTAATTCCATCCGCATCACATCAGTTAGTGCTTCCAAGGCAAATTTTGACGCATTGTAAGCTCCCAGGAACGGTGTAGGGCTTCTACCGGCAATCGAACCCATATTGACAATTCGACCCCGATCTTGGCGTAATAGACCAAGGAATGCTTGTGTCACTGCTAATTGTCCGGTGACGTTAACTAGCATTTGGTGTTGAAATTCTGCGATCGCTAATAATTCTAAGGGGCCTGGGATAGCAATTCCAGCATTATTTACTAAACCTAAAATTCCACCACCACCGACTGCATTTGTTACCTTATCAACCGCAGATGCGATCGATTCAGCGTCAGTAACATCTAAAAAAATCGGAATGAGCCTTTGTGATCCTTTCTGTTTAAGTGTTTGAGCATCACTATCTTGACGCACGCCAGCAAAAACAGAGAAGCCCAACTGGTCTAAAAGCAAAGCACACGCTTGACCAATTCCTGTTGATGCTCCTGTAACCACTACTGTACGTTGATTTCCTGCAACCATTAACTCTCTCCGTACTATGATGGAATTGCTGTAATTACAAATTAGTCTGAATAAGCACGCTACAGGGGAGAAAAACCACGCCCTGAAGTGGTAAAGTTTCAACCAAGGAAGAATAAGAGCAGAAGTGCTTTCACCCACAAAAGGTTTGTACCTTTCTTTTCCCCTGCCCCCTGCCTTTTATTAATCTCTGCAAGTACCAGCGCGAAGGCAATCTTCCGTTTGGTCATCTCTAGCCGACATTTGCCACGGAAATTTGTCTAACTGAGAATTTGTGCTGTAAACCACTAGAGCAGTTATTATGGAAAGCTGGTTTTCAACAATTGACACGTCACTACTACAAGTACTGCTTAGTTGAGCATTGTATAAATAAACAGGCAATGCCATTAATCCAATGCAAATTCTCCGATTCATAAAACCTCAGCAAAAAATTTCCGATTGCGCTATGTATAGATACCACCTTGATGAACCGGATTTTCAAAACTGAGTATTATATGTTGATGTTGTGTCAATTTACTCAGCGCTAGTAGCCGCAGAGACGTTATTTCTAAATTATCGGTTCCACCTTTTTTGGTTAAGCATTGCCTACAATATGGCTTCCTACTAACTTATGCAGACGCAACCCCAAAAAACAGGATAAAAAACCCACAGCACTCAAAAACATATCTTGCTAACTGCATTCCCCGGATAAAATAGTTAACAAATGTTGCCTACTAACTGACTCATGACGCCTTCACAAGACGTAGATACTCTAAACGTTCCGAACATCGATCCAGAAGGATATGGCAACTCAGACACCAATCCTCTTGATGAGTTGCCAGGTGAAGTTGAAATGTCCCTTTTCGACCACCTAGAAGAGTTGCGACAGCGCATTTTTTATTCTCTGATTGCCGTAGCGGTGGGTATTATTGGCTGTTTCTTTGCCGTTAAGCCCATTGTCCAACTACTTGAGGTTCCCGCACAAGGAGTAAAATTTCTCCAACTTGCACCCGGAGAGTATTTCTTTGTCTCCGTCAAAGTTGCAGCCTACACTGGTATCATACTTACTAGTCCTTTTATTCTTTACCAAATTATCCAATTTGTGCTTCCAGGACTGACTCGCCGTGAACGCCGGATAGTGGGGCCTGTGGTTTTGGGTTCGAGTGTGCTGTTTGGAGCGGGGTTAGTATTTGCCTATTTACTGCTGATTCCCGCAGCTTTGAATTTTTTCATCAGCTACGGAGCAGATGTTGTTGAACAAATTTGGTCAATTGATAAATATTTTGAATTTGTGCTGCTACTGTTATTCAGCACTGGTTTAGCATTTCAAATTCCGATTATCCAACTGTTGCTCGGTAATTTGAACATTGTCTCATCTCAACGAATGGTTTCTGGTTGGCGTTACGTGATTATGGGAGCAGTCGTTTTAGGAGCCGTGCTTACACCTTCTACTGACCCCTTAACTCAAAGTCTTTTAGCGGGAGCAGTTTTAGGGCTTTATTTTGGTGGTGTTGGACTGGTGAAGCTCACAGGTAAATAACATAGGGAATAGGTAAAATTATTAACTAATTACTAATTATTCCTTAACCCTTGTTCGCGTAAGAGGGTATCAGACCATAAAGCATCTTCTGGTTTTAGGGGTGGTACTGGTTCTTTATTATAATCAATTGCTAAGTAATATCTGGCACGATTGTATATACCATGCAATAAAGATTGCAAATCTACAATCGCTTCTGTATCTTCTGACTGTAACGGTAATGGAAATACAGGAATCGTTTCTCTGACGCTAAATCCGTATAATTTAGCTTGAGGACGTGTTTCACTTCTGCTAACAATAATTTGATAATCTGTTACAGGCACTTCCCCTAAAATTGACATGGCTTTTCCACTTCTGAGCAAATCAATTTCGACTAAGTGAGAAAGACTAGCTAAAACTTGTTTGCGTTTCAGTTCATAGGCTTTTCTCCCTTCGCCTGGGCGTTTATTTTTAGGAGATAAAACTTCGATAGAAGTTACCACAAAACCTGTAAAAACTTCTCGAATTTCTAAGTAATTCTCCGTAATATGTTCAGGTAACGGTATCATGACCGTAATGCCTTCTGATGTTTCTGTTTGGGTAGTAGTTGATGAGTATTGCTGCGGTGATTTGTGTTAAGAAAAAATAGAAACATCAGGTATACCAACTAATACAGAATCTGAGTCATCACTTAAATAAGTACGTTGTTCAATTGCAACTCGATAGTGTGGGGGAATATTTTCTTCAATAGTATCTGCTATAGCTGTAATGAATCGATGATGTAATTCTGAGCAAAACACAGGATTTTCTAAATAAGGATTCATTCCGGGAAATGGAGAATTCATAGTTTTACTATCCTGAAATGACGGATTAGAATGATTCTAAATTAAGGAAGAAAAACTTGGTCATAATATCCATTCCGAAGAACGTTCACCCAAATCTAGAGGAATGCTAACAGCTTTGCCGAGCCTGGGGCGATCGCGTGTTTGGGTGATAAATGTTTGTACTTGTGTTGACCCACCCAAGGCATGAAGATAATTAGCAATGCTATCAAGATGC
This sequence comes from Nostoc sp. FACHB-888, assembly GCF_014696655.1. Taxonomy (NCBI): domain Bacteria; kingdom Bacillati; phylum Cyanobacteriota; class Cyanophyceae; order Nostocales; family Nostocaceae; genus Nostoc; species Nostoc sp. FACHB-888. The sequence goes on from NZ_JACJQM010000010.1 coordinate 27,585, forward strand.
TCTTGGTACTCTGTCTCGCTCAAGGGAAAAGAAGCTTGCTCCAAGTATTTCCACATTACTTGCAAAAATATCTTTCCCTGTGCTCGCCGGAACTGGACATCGTAAGAGTATCCCCATTTATCAAGCAACATCTGACGTAATTCCTGTCCTGTCATAGCTTTTCTCAATCAGATTTTACATTTAGTTATGATGTTAAGTTCCGTGACTCCAGTATGATAAGGATATAAAGAAATGTAATGCTAACAGAAAAGATGCTTTTTATATCTTGCAACAAAGAAGTATGGCATCGTTGTGAGCGCTAGCATTTCGACTTAGACAAGAGTTCCTCAAGTATTAGTACTTTTGTCAAAATGCTTAACAAAATACACAAAGAGCGCGTAGATTATGGCTCAATTTTCTGAATCAGCAGACGTGCCCGATATGGGGCGTCGTCAGTTCATGAATCTGCTCACTTTTGGGACTGTCACTGGAGTAGCTCTGGGTGCATTGTATCCCGTTGTCAACTACTTTATTCCACCTGCAACTGGTGGTGCTGGTGGCGGTGTAACGGCAAAAGACGAGCTAGGTAACGATGTTAGCGTCGCTAAATTTCTAGAAAACCGGAATGCAGGCGATCGCAACCTAGTCCAAGGGCTAAAGGGAGATCCTACCTATATTGTGGTAGACAGCAAAGAAGCGATCAAAGATTATGGCATTAACGCCATCTGCACCCACTTAGGTTGTGTCGTCCCCTGGAACGTTGCAGAGAACAAGTTTAAGTGTCCTTGTCATGGTTCTCAGTATGACGAAACTGGTAAGGTTGTTCGTGGCCCAGCGCCCCTGTCTTTACCTTTAGCTCATACCAATGTAGCCGACGACAAAATCGTTTTGACCCCTTGGACTGAAACCGATTTCCGCACCGGTGATGCAGCTTGGTGGGCTTAATAATTTTGTCCTTAGTTCTTAGTCATTCGTCCTCTCTTACAAAGTTCTGTTCGCCGGAAGCCGGCGCACCCTGCGGGAAGCCCTTCGGGTGACGCTCCTAACGTCGCTAACGCTGCGCTAACAGCAGTCGCTCAGGGGGAAACCCCCATCGCCCTTGGCGTCTCCCCTTGGGAGAAGACCGCGCTGCTTCACCGCAGAAACGTCTACAGACTTTGCGCTTTGTTCAGGGCTAAATGACTAATGACTAATGACCAATGACTAATGACTAATTCAATCGTTGCCCTTATTAGAGATGAGAAATGTTTTCTTAAGAGCGAGGTTAACTCGCAGTGCTAGAGCGATCGTAAAAACATTGCTTATAGCGATCGCCACCGTGACATTTTACTTCACCAGCGATCTAGCCCTTCCCCAATCAGCTGCCGCCTATCCCTTTTGGGCACAGCAAACCTATCCTGAAACCCCCCGCGAACCAACTGGGCGGATTGTTTGTGCCAACTGTCACCTAGCAGCCAAGCCTACAGAAGTGGAAGTTCCCCAATCGGTGCTACCTGACACTGTATTCAAAGCTGTAGTGAAAATCCCTTACGATCTGAGCGCCCAGCAAGTTGGTGCCGATGGTTCTAAGGTTGGCTTGAACGTCGGTGCTGTACTGATGCTACCTGAAGGCTTTAAGATTGCCCCTGAAGACCGTCTTTCTGAGGAACTTAAAGAAGAAGTTGGCGACACTCCCTTCCAACCCTACAGCGAAGATAAAGAAAATGTCGTCATCGTCGGGCCTTTACCCGGTGAACAGTATCAGGAAATCGTCTTCCCAGTTCTCTCTCCCAATCCCGCAACCGATAAAAACATCCACTTCGGTAAATATTCAGTTCACTTAGGTGCTAACCGAGGACGCGGACAAGTTTATCCTACTGGCGAAAAGAGCAACAACGCTGTTTACAACGCTTCTGCTACTGGCACAATTACTAAGATTGCCAAAGAAGAAGATGGAGACGGTAACGTTAAATATCTAGTCAACATCCAACCTGAATCTGGTGATGTTGTCGTTGATACGATTCCTTTGGGACCAGAACTGGTTGTTTCCGAAGGGCAAGCAGTTAAGACTGGTGAAGCTTTGACCAACAACCCGAATGTCGGTGGATTCGGTCAACAAGATGCAGAAATCGTATTGCAAGATGCCTCTAGAGTCCAATGGATGATTGCGTTCATCGCTCTTGTAATGTTAGCCCAAGTTATGCTTGTGCTGAAGAAGAAGCAGGTTGAAAAAGTTCAAGCTGCTGAGATGAATTTCTAAATTCTTTGCTAAATCATTGCTGACGAGACAGGCTTATTGCCTGTCTTTTTTAACAAGAGAGACTTTTTACTTGTTAGGCAGAGGATGACACTTGCGAAGTGCTGTATAAACCTAAAATTTACCCAAGCCTAAACATAGGCTTGGGTGTATCTAACAATTATCTTGATTGGAAGTTAACAAAAAATTGTGAATAAGGTTAGTTAGCTAAACAGCACCACTGTTTCTATTAAACAGAATAGCTATAGTTTTGAAAATTAGCTTTAAATCGTACACCAAACTCCAATTTTTTTGATACTGCAAATCCAGGCGAATTACATCTTCAAAACTACGGACTGTAGAACGCCCATTTACTTGCCATTCACCAGTCATGCCGGGTTTAACATCTAAACGCTGCCACTCCGGTACTTCGTAGCGTTCCACTTCATCGGGTGTAGGCGGCCGAGTGCCTACTAAACTCATTTGTCCTTTGAGGACGTTCCAAAATTGCGGTAATTCATCAAGACTAGTTCGCCGTAAAAAGCGCCCTACTTTGGTAATTCTAGGGTCATTATCATTCTTGAAAAAAGCACCTTGCACTTGGTTTTTGACTTGGGATTTCTTCGCTTCTGCATCCACACACATAGAGCGGAATTTCCAAATTTTAAACTGCTTCCCCATCCAACCACAACGGGTTTGGCTGAAGAAAATAGGGCCGGGATCATTAATTTGAATAGCGATCGCAATAGGAATAAACAAAAACCCTGTAATTAATAAACCGACCACAGACCCCACAATGTCTAATAACCGTTTCATCCAAGATGCCACAGAAGGGTGAGTAGTGGGTAACTGCTCTACTTTACGGGAAGTTGTCTTCTGGTTATCTACTAAGTTTTCTTGTTTGATCAGCGACCCATCGCCCACTAGCTCTAAGGGAAAAACCTCATTTAATCCCGTGAGTTTTAGGACTGCCATGACTTGAGGCGTTACATTCCGCAGTGTTAATGTAATACCTTTGGTCTGCGCGTATTTAAAATTACTCACCAGGGCACCTAAACCACTACTATCCATAAAAATAGTTTGGTAAAAGTCAATGATGATTTGTTTAGGATGTGAATTGGATTGGATTAAGCTTTGGCAGGTTTGTTTAAACCCTAAAGCCTCCAGCACGCTCAACCGCTTAGGCATCTGCACTATAGCTGTGTCATTTAGGGAATTAACTGGAAAATCGACCTCTGTCGGTTGGCTTGTCATGAAGCTCTGCACTTTCGTTGCCATGTATAATGTAATCTGCCAAACATTATTTTGTCCTAGAAAATTACCTAACCTAATATTGGAATTAGTAGTAATAAGGACTAATTGCTATTTACCGGGGCTGACATTGGAGATCGCTAGCGACGATTCACAATAGAACAAGAAGCCAAAAAACATCCTTGCTGTTGTGCCGACGCAGCGCGATCGCGTTGCTCTCATCAAATGATTGCTAAAACTACGGTTACACCTACCGCACGCCTAGTTGAGGTCTTTTCTGCCATTCAAGGGGAAGGACTAAATGTAGGGACGCGTCAGATATTTATTCGTTTTGCTTTGTGTGATTTGCGCTGTCACTTTTGTGATAGTGCCCACACTTGGAATGCACCTGCTAGTTGTCGGATAGAGCGATCGCCTGGATTGCGCGATTTTGAAATTCACTCTAACCCTGTCTCTCTACCCATATTAATCGAATGGGTGGAACGACAAAACCTACCTTGTTTACACGATAGCATTAGCTTAACAGGGGGTGAACCACTTCTTCATGCCCCATTTTTAATGCAGTTTCTACCCCAAGTGCGAGCCATAACTGGTCTACCTATATATTTAGAAACTGGCGGACATCGCCCAGAACAACTGGCGATGATTCTCCCCTATTTAGACTCTGTAGGAATGGATTTCAAATTGCCCAGTGTTAGCGGTGAAAGTCATTGGCTAGAACATGCTAAATTTCTCCAATTGTGTCATGACTCATATTTAAATGTTTTTGTCAAGATAATTGTGTCTCAAAACACAGATCCAGCCGAGTTGGAACGTTCAGCTTTGCTAGTGGCAGAGGTTAGTCCAGATATCTCAGTATTTTTACAACCTGTGACGCCTTTAGCAGTATCTGAGCAATTCTGCCCAATACCTATGCTTGTGCCTGCGGCCGATCAAGTTTTGAACTGGCAAGCTTTGATGAAAGGGTTTGTTAAGCACGTGCGTGTGATCCCTCAGACGCATAAAATGCTGAACCAGCTGTAAAAGCTTCTGTAAAATTTGAGTTTGATAAAGATGTAGTCAAGAAAAAAGTAAGATTTTATGAATTGCTCATTGCTGCCGCTAATTAGCAAGGCAGCAGCCCTCCATTAGGCATTCTCGGCCTGAAACTGGGAATGAGGAAAAGAGTGAAGAGCGAGAAATGAGGAGTTTTACTCATCCCACGGCTACGAAAACATGGCTTGTCTAATAACACGCTCTCGCGATCGCGACACTCGTAGACTCGTTAACGCTCCGCTATCGTCTTCTTGAATTGCCGTGGGATTTTGCATTTGTCATTAGTTATTAGTACCAATGACCAATGACCAATGACTAATTACAACCCGCCTTCATCTGGAGTTCTGGATTTAGCTTTAGCCTTATTGGCACTACGTTTGAGAGCAGAGAGCCTGGCTTCGTATCTCGACCGTTGGCGCTTATTAGGAGTATTGTCAATCAGGGTTTTCAAGGCGCTACCTAGACTTTTGTAGGCATTAGGGAGGCTATAACCAAAACGAGTTGCCAAAGCGATCGCTTTCTCATCAGCATTGAGCAATTCTTTTAGTTGCTTTTCTCCATTATTCTTTTGGTACAGTCGCCAGCCTGACACACCACAAAGCGACAAAGCTAACACCAGAAGCAATCCATCTTGTACCCACAATTCGCCTACAGCACCACCTAAACCGATGGCTAGTGCTGCCATTTCCCAACCATCTTTAGGAATCGTGTCATTTTGAACGCGAGCAACTTCATGCCAGAACAGCAGATTACGCTGATCCATTGCGAGGGCATCCCATTTAATCAGGTCAATTTGAATTTCTACCTGGTCTTTACCAATTTCTTCGCAACGAACCAGGGGTGGATTGACCTCAGTTGTGCCTTCAACCATGACCCAGCTCTGTAATTCTGGCGGTAGTAAGCCTTTCAACCGCCGTAGTTCACTCATTTCCGCTTTGGCAGAGGAGGTTGCATAGGATGTCATAATATCCAGCCCCAGAAAATTTCAGTATATAGTGAGGGTATCACTTTGGAGTATAGCGATTTAAGTGATGATCCGTCTCACTCGCTGGGAAAACTTCCTCGCTTTTTTCGCGCTTCCATTGCTTTTTCCAGCAAATCTAGCAATCCTGGAGCTTCTTCTTGGATACTGAGTAACAGTCTTTCCCCAAGCTCTATATTCCCCGGATCAAAACCTGTTGCCATCACTTCTTTCAGGCGAGGTATTGCTATGCTATCCACAATCTGAATTAACCCACTCAGACAACGGTGAAATTGTTTTTCTGTGAGAATCGAGTCTTCTAAAGGAAACTCAATAATGGCACGAATCTCGCCATCAGATGGGTCATACTCCCATTGCAACATTTTGGTTTCCCAAGAGATGGCAAGCATTGTCTGTAGGATAATTCCCTTGTGAGGATGGTCTTGAATTCCTGACAGAACTTGAGGGGCAAATACCCGGAAAAATTTCCCCTCTTCATCCAGTTGGACAACTATTAGGAAATCTTCTACATTATCAGCTTCCACACCTGTTATAATCCGGTCTTCTTGATCATCAAAACGGTAGTCCCAACCAAGGTTGTCTAAATAGTTGGCAATCTGTTTGAGGTTAGCTCCCATAAAAGCCTCATAAGGAACGGTGGAGCAGCTGTTACCAGACCTAGTTTAACCTGCTAGGGGTAGTTGTTTAGGTTGGTGTGGCTACAAGCGATCGCATCAAAGTATGCAATTAAGGAATGGGGCATTGGGCATGAGGCATTGGGCATTGAAGTGAAGATAGAAAAAACAGATTTTCATCCTGGGCTGTGAATGATATTTTCTGGGGTTCTCTTACTTATTATTCAAGAAGTGCTGAACGCGTTTTTATAAATTTTATTCAGTGAAGGATATAAAAATAATTCACTGAAATTTAATACTATCTTCCAGGTTTAATGAATGTATTGCTTATCAAGTATGGTAGCAGTAAATTAAATAAAACTCGGAAGCTTAAGCTAAGTTGAGAAATTTGCACTTACCATCTGAGGCTTTTGAAAGAATAAGTAAAAACTTAAACTAGCGTTTTTCAAAGCAAATAAATATAGCACAAAGACTGGTAGAGTTTTATATTACAAGCAGCAAAAGGTTTTTACTGAATAATTGTAGTGAAAAATACATTTTTTATTGTAGATATCAATGAAGTTTATGCGTAAATCAGCTTTAATCCTGGCGATCGCACCTCTAGTCTTTGCGATCGCTGCTTGTGGTGGAGATTCAGGTCAAATAGCAAATACACCCGGCACTCCAGGCAGTAATCCAGCCCCACCAGCAGATCGAAATCGCTGGGATAGTATTAAAAGTCGTGGTCAGCTAACTTGCGGTGTCAGTGGCGAAGTCCCAGGGTTTAGCTTTGTGGGAACTGATGGTAGATATAGCGGTATAGATGTAGATATCTGTCGCGCGATCGCCGCAGCTTTATTTGACAACCCAGACGCAGTAGAATTTCGCAATCTCAATTCCAAAGAGCGGTTTACAGCTTTGCAAACTGGCGAAGTAGACATTCTCAGCCGCAATACTACCTGGACACTTAGCCGCGATACTTCTGTGGGTCTAGAATTTGCACCTGTGGTCTTTTACGATGGACAAGCCATAATGGTTCGCAAAAATAGCAACATTAAGTCCCTGGTAGACCTTAAAAATAAACCCATCTGTGTTCAAACTGGTACTACTACCGAACAGAACTTAGCAGATCAAATGCGGAAACGGAGCGTTGCATACAAACCCGTTGTCTTTGAAGACGTTAATGTTACCTTTGCTACCTATGCTCAAGGGCGTTGCGATGGTATTACAGCTGATCGTTCGGCATTGGTTTCTCGGCGCACGACTCTACCCCAACCAGAAGATAATGTGATTCTTGAGGAAGTGATTTCTTCAGAACCCCTTGCGCCAGCAGTTGCCAAAGGGGATGCTAGGTGGGGTGATGCTGTTAAATGGGTGGTTTATTCCCTGGTAAAAGCTGAAGAGTTGGGTATTACTTCCCAGAATGTAGGTCAGTTTGCTGCTGGTAATGACCCAGATATTAAGCGTTTTTTAGGAACCGAAGGCAACCTTGGTGAAGGACTAGGCTTAACTAACGACTTCGCAGCTAGAGTAATTAAGCACGTTGGTAACTACGCCGAAATTTACGATCGCAACCTCGGCCCTAAGACAAAACTCAATCTACCTCGTGGTCAAAATCAACTCTGGAACAAAGGCGGACTGCTTTATTCTCCACCATTCCGGTAGGGAGCTAAGAGTTAGGAGTTAGGAGTTATTATTCTCCCTATGGCTCTTGTACTCAATGACAAATGACAAATGACAAATTCAAAACCAGCTTTATGGCGTGATGTCCGTTTTTGGCGCATTGCTTTACAATTCATTGCCGTATTGTTAGCAGTAATTGTAGTAGTAATACTGTTGGGCAATCTCAATCGTAATTTGCAGCGATTAGGTATTCCGTTTGGCTTTGATTTTTTTAAGCAACAAGCATCTTTTGATATTGGCGAGACGCTAATTCCCTATAAACCCACTGACCCCTATACTCATGCTTTATGGGTGGGATTAATTAACTCCTTGCGGGTAGCGCTTGTGGGAATTTTGCTCACAACAATTGTAGGAGTAAGTGCTGGGGTTGCCCGACTTTCTGACAACTGGCTAGTGCGGAATATCACGATGGTTTACGTAGAGATTTTCCGCAATACACCCTTACTGCTGCAATTGCTGTTTTGGTACTTTGCTGTTTTCCTCAATTTCCCCAAAACAGAAAATAAAATATCCCTTTGGGGTTTTATTAGCGTTAGTCAAAATGGCTTAGAACTCCCTTGGTTTACCTTATCCCCAGAGTTTTCAGCTTTGCTGTTGGGATTAACGTTTTATACGGGTGCATTTATCGCTGAGATTGTCCGAGGTGGGATTCAATCAGTAGCTAGGGGACAATGGGAAGCAGCGCGATCGCTAGGATTAAAACCAGGGTTAGTTATGCGGCTGGTAGTATTCCCTCAAGCTTTGCAGGTAATAATACCATCATTGACGAGCCAGTATCTTAATTTGACGAAAAATACCAGTTTAGCGATCGCGATCGGCTACCCTGATATTTATTTTGTCGCCTCTACCACCTATAACCAAACTGGGAAAGCCGTAGAAGTGATATTACTGATTATACTCACCTATCTCACCCTGAGTTTAACCATCTCTATAGTTATGAATTTCTTCAATCGTAGCGTACAAATTAAAGAGAGATAATACAATTTTAGATTTTAAATTTTAAATTGTGTACTCCTACCAAAAGCAAGGTATGTGTAAGTCCTGATAGAGAAATATTTATTGATAATTGCTTTTTGTTTCCTATCTGTCGCAATCATCTTTGTAAGTTACGTGTAACAAAGATATGGGGAGAACAAATCATTAAGATGACAAACAATCCAAAATCCAAAATTGTTCTGAACGTAGCTGAAGTCCAAAATCCAAAATTGTTGCGGTTGCGTAAAAATCTGTTTAATACTTGGTACAACAGCTTATTAACTGTTGTCTGTTTTATCTTGTTGTTTTGGGTAGTGCGAGGAATTGTAACTTGGGCAACTACTCAAGCACAATGGGCGGTAATTCAGGTTAATTTACCTTTATTTTTAGTTGGTAGGTTTCCTCAAACGCTATATTGGCGAATTTTGATTGTGCTGGCGATCGCTTCAAGTTTAGGCGCTATAACTGTAGGTATATTTTTTGGTAAACAACAGTTGACTCAGCGTAAAATTTATTTTTTTACTTTTATAACTGGCGTTTTATTAATTTTTTTACCGCTAGCCTTTACAGCCCGCCTCTGGTTACTATTAATTGCAGTTTTGCTAGTTGCAGGTTTTTGGTTTGGAGGAAAGTTTACTAACTTAATAACTCCTTGGCTTTCTCTATTATGGTTAGTGTCTTTCCCCGTTATTCTTTGGCTACTCGGCGGTGGATTTGGATTACAACCTGTATCTACAAATTTATGGAATGGTTTGCTACTTACCCTACTGATGGCAGCAACCAGTATTGTACTTTCCTTTCCCATTGGGGTTTTACTAGCTTTAGGGCGTACAAGCAGTTTACCCGCAGTCCGTTGGTTTTCCATCCTGTACATTGAAATCGTCAGGGGAGTACCACTGATTGGGATTTTGTTCCTCGCTCAGATAATGCTGCCATTATTTATATCAGCAGATGTGCGTTTAGATCGGGTACTACGAGCAATTGCTGGATTAGTTTTATTTAGTGCTGCATACATGGCAGAAAACGTGCGCGGTGGACTCCAATCAGTTCCTCGCGGGCAAATTGAAGCCGCAAAAGCGCTAGGATTAAATACAGCCTTCGTAGTTTTGTTTATCATCTTACCTCAAGCCTTACGTACTGTTATTCCTGCGATCGTTGGTCAGTTTATCGGCTTATTTAAAGATACTTCACTATTATCTTTGGTGGGATTAGTAGAGTTAACAGGTATTGCCCGTTCCATATTGGCACAACCACAGTTTCTTGATCGCTATACAGAAGTTTATCTATTTATTGGATTCATTTATTGGATATTTTGTTACTCAATGTCGTTGGCTTCTCGGCGATTAGAGAGACAGTTGAATAATTAGTCATTGGTCATTATAAAAATAATATTCATTATTTGGACTTTAAATATTATGTCAGAGGTACAGTCAATAATTGTTGCTGAAGATGTTCACAAGTGGTATGGTAAATTCCACGTTCTTCAGGGTGTGAGCTTAACAGTTAATCGTGGAGAAGTAGTAGTTTTGATGGGCCCATCTGGTTCAGGTAAATCTACCTTTATCCGCACATTTAATGCTTTAGAAGAATACCAACAGGGAAAAATTGAAATCGACGGCATTACCCTCAGCCATGATTTGCGAAATATTGAAACGATTCGCAAAGAAGTGGGAATGGTATTTCAGCAATTTAATTTATTTCCTCATCTCACAGTCTTGCAAAATATTACTTTGGCCCCAATTTGGGTACGGCGATCGCCAAAGGCAAAAGCCGAAGAATTAGCAATGCAACTATTAGAAAGAGTAGGAATTTTAGAACAAGCGCAGAAATATCCAGGACAGTTATCTGGTGGACAACAACAACGGGTAGCGATCGCTCGTGCTTTAGCCATGCAACCTAAAATTATGCTGTTTGACGAACCAACCTCAGCCTTAGATCCAGAAATGGTACGAGAAGTTTTGGATGTAATGCGAAATCTCGCCCGTGATGGGATGACAATGGTAGTCGTTACCCACGAAGTAGGATTTGCCCGTGAAGTCGCCGATCGAGTTATCTTAATGGATAGCGGTTCCCTCGTCGAGTCAGCCACCCCTGACGCATTTTTCAGCCACCCCAAAGAAGAAAGAACACGCAAGTTTTTGTCGCAAATTCTCTAAAACCTCTGCGCTACCTTTGACCCCTGTTTTACGCAAGTTTTTGCAAGTTGCGAGAAGTGTCTGTGGTTAACTAATTAGCTATCTCCACGCCATATAAAGAGAATTTGTTCATCAGCTTGCCTAAACTCAATACTAAACTTATCAAATACAACTTCTTTTCCTAGAAGTAATTGCTCTCCACCTGTATTAGTTTGTAACCATGCCACAGCAGCAATAAAACTGTGTTCATCAATTGTCATTTCAACATTACGTAAAACATACTCAACTCTTCCGCCAATAGTTTCTGCTAATAATTTTGATTCTGCATCAGCCAAAGCATAGCCTAAATCTTGACCGACTTTGAAGGAAATTAAACTTAATTCAGCACCAGAGTCCACTAACATAGTTGTGGACATTTCTATATCTCTATGCTTCAGTTTTACATGATAATTTGGTTGCCAATCATGTCGAGCAATTGTACGAAAGCGAATTGGTAAAATCTCAATAGAAGCAGTGCGACGCGGAACTAAGTAAATTGCAAATATTTGCTTTGATGCTTCTGCTAATTCTAGAACTTCACGCAAACTTTCACTGTGAGCTATTAAACCATTAGCATTGTAAGCAACATATTGATTTTTATATAAATCTAATAACATTTGGCGATTCTGGTTTAGCCACTTCAGCATTTGCTTACTTTCATCGGAAGAGGGTGTTTTATTCATAGATTTTGGTGATAATTTCAGCCATTTTTTACCCGCTTGCCTTTTACTTATGATTGTATCTGCGATCGCTCTGCATCTTCTGGTTAAAAAGTGCGTAGGCGTAGCCCGTCATAAACATCGTATTACGCAAACTACAAATCAATTTGGGAATACTGAGTAAAGCGCAGGTATTTGCTGTGCAGAATCGAAGCGACTAGCTACCAGACATCACGCTGCTGAAATTTTAGCTACTAGGAGAAAATTATGAGTTTACCAGTGACAGTAACCTTTATGCTTGCTGATTGGATTGCCAAAGGATTGGCAAAATAATGAACAAAATCCTTTTCTTCTTGTTTTAAATTTTTGAAGGTAGTTTGATGATGCCAATTGCGTTGATACAATTGAACAATTTCTTTCTTACTCATTTGATATACATTTTTTAGCTGCCAACCAATAGACTCTAGAAATGGTAGCTTTTGTGGATTTAGCTTAAGCATAATTAACTTTAATGGTTAAATTTTCTCTAAGTTATAATTTAGCGATATCCACCTAATTGGAACTATTTTTAAGCGATCTTCCCTTGCGCCTTTGTGAGACAAAAAAGGCGAACTTTTTGGGTTCGCCTTAATTATATGCTGTTGCTCAATCCAAACCCAAATTTAAATCTTCGCTTCTTCTCTCACCAACTTATCCCAACCCAAATCTTTCAAATTATTATTCCGACGCAACGGACGAGTCACCAACTCTAACATGTCACGCGCATTTGTAAAGCCGTGAATTTGAGCAAAAGTGAACTCCACCGACCACTTTGTATTAATACCGCGTGCTTCCAACGGATTAGCGTGAGCCATACCAGTAATTACCAAGTCTGGTTTCAACTCATAAATACGCTGAAGTTGATTGTAATTATCTGGCTTCTCTACAATCCTTGGCAGGGGTGAATTCATTTCTTGGCAAGTTTTCTCCAGCAATGCCAACTCAGCAGCTTGATAGCGCTTATCCATGTAGGGAATGCCGATTTCATGAACAGTCATCCCACAACGGATTAAGAATCTTGCTTGGGAGATTTCCAGCAAGTTATCACCCATGAAGAATACAGATTTACCACGAATTAGTTTCACGTAATCTTCCAAGCCTGCCCAAATTTGGGCTTCCCGTTCATCCAAACCCTTGGGAGTAATACCGAACACCGAGCAGATTTTCTCAATCCAAGCGCGGGTACCATCGGGGCCAATGGGGAAGGGTGCGCCAATAAGTTTACATTTACGGCGGCGCATTAAGGTGGTAGCTGTGCGGCTGAGGAAGGGGTTGACACCAGCGACGTAATACCCTTCTTCCAGTACTGGCAGTTCTGTGAAGCGCTTCGCGGGTAGCCAGCCGGAAACTTTGATGCCTTGTTTCTTCAGTTCCAAGGTTAACTGAGTAACTACGGGGTCGGGAAGAGAGCCAAAGAGAACTAAGGGTGGATGATCCACGTACTCAGATTCATCTTGGGCGACATCTTCTTTCTTTTTACCGAAGTTGAGCAATTTAGCGATCGCATTGCGTTCACTTTTTTCTGTTTCCGCCACAGGAGCCTTATCAGGACAACGGTTAGCCATTGCTGCTAAAACAGTGTCTTCCCCTTGGGTGAACGCGTAATCTAGACCATTTGCCCGCGCTACTACGATGGGAATACCAATTTCAGATTCTAGCTTCGGTGCCAAACCTTCCAAATCTGTTTTGATAATTTCAGTGGTGCAAGTGCCAATCCAGACAATTACACTAGGATTGCGATCGCGTTTAATTTGCAAGCACAACCGCTTTAACTCTTCATAATCACTCAGTTGTGCCGAAATATCGCCCTCTTCCAACTCTGCCATTGCATAGCGGGGTTCAGCAAAAATCATCACCCCCATCGCATTTTGCAGGAAGTAGCCACAAGTTTTTGTCCCAATCACCAAAAAGAAGCTATCTTCAATTTTTTGGTATAACCACGCCACGCAGCTAATTGGGCAAAAGGTATGGTAATTTCCAGTTTCACATTCAAAGCTTAAAGCTTCTGGTTGTTGAGCGACAGTCATTTTGGTTTTTTCTCCCCTTGATATTTAATGGCAAGTCAACCAATTTTAGATTTTAGATTGATAATTTTGGATTGAAGACTGGGACAACAAAAGTATCCTTTGTCTAACGACAATTTCCCTAATTCCTAATCCAAAATCCCAAATTTAAACCTTAAAATTGCGAGGAACGGCAATAATTAAGCATTGGGGAAGAGACGGGCAATTTCTGATTCATCAAAAACGCCTGCTGGCAGTTCTTCCCCCAAAAAATCGTTATTTTCTTCAGCTTTTTGCAAAGCTGTTTCATCGCCCCAGACATCTGATAACACGTCTTTAAACGCATTCTCATCTAGTGGACTATCTTCAAGTCCCTCGTCTTCATCCAGCTTTATTTCCATTACAGCTGTTACATCTGTATCGAAGGCAATTTCCCCAAACTCATCTGCTTCTAAACTAGAGGTTTCAAGAGACTCATCTTTTAAGGTGTGTCCGTTGGATAAGGAAATATCGCCAAAGTCATTTTCGGTTTCCTCCAACTCGCTGATTTCCAGCCTTGGATCGTCAGAATCCACTATTGTGAACTCCTGAACTACCGCCACCGCTGCAAAGCCATTTGTATGAGGATAGGCCAATGTTTCTTCTTCAGGCTTTTCGTCGATGACAGCTGCTGCTTCTTCTACGAATCTCTCTACTTCTGGGTTGCCAACAAAGCGATTACCGAGAACTAAATCTGGGTCAAAATGCAAATCTAGCACTTCAATCAAGGTATCGGCATCAGGATTGAGTTTGGCAAAGGGCAACATTAACTGCGCTAGTTTTGGCTCTAGGGCGTTAAGAACTCCCAGGATGAGGTAAGAAGGTGGTCGCTTCCCGCCATCAGGGGTGTACACTGATTCCACTTGCATATGCAGGGTAATCCAGTCTCGATTGTTCTGGAAAAATTGCAACCACTTTTGCTTTATTGAATCTGTAAAGCTGTGAAAGAAAGCCATATTATTGTCCCCCATCCTGAGAACTTGGTGATTTATACAATCATCAAGTCTAGTTCCTCTTCTGAATTAGGAACCTGGGGTTTACCCGGATTTAGATAAAAATCGGATAACAAAGAGAACAACTCACGATCTGGTGTGTCATTAGGCACAACACCTTCAGGACGCGCCAGAATTTGGTCAGCGATGTTGAGATAGTAGTCGCAAACGTAGTCTAGGGAAGGATCTTGCTCTGCCATCTCAAACAAAGTTTTACCCTTCACACGCGAAACACGGATATCTTCAATTAAAGGTAAAACTTCTAGAACTGGCATTGGCACAGTTTCTATATATTTTTCAATCAAGTCGCGCTTGGAGGTGCGATTGCCAATCAACCCAGCTAGACGCAGTGGGTGAGTTCGTGCTTTTTCGCGGACTGAAGCAGCAATTCGATTAGCGGCAAACAAAGCATCAAAGCCGTTGTCTGTAACAATCAGGCAGTAATCTGCATAGTTTAGTGGTGCTGCAAAACCACCGCAAACTACGTCACCCAAAACGTCAAACAGAATTACATCGTATTCATCAAAGGCATTGAGTTCTTTAAGTAATTTTACGGTTTCACCGACTACGTATCCACCGCATCCAGCACCTGCAGGTGGCCCACCAGCTTCTACGCAATCAACACCGCCGTAGCCTTTATAAATTACATCTTCTGGCCAGACATCTTCGTAGTGATAATCCTTTTCTTGGAGGGTATCGATAATTGTCGGAATCAAAAACCCAGTCAGGGTAAAGGTACTGTCATGTTTGGGGTCGCAACCAATTTGCAGCACTTTTTTGCCACGTTTAGCTAGGGCGACTGATATGTTACAGCTAGTTGTGGATTTACCGATACCACCTTTTCCGTAGACTGCTAGTTTCACTTTTATTTGCCTCTTATAGCTTTTTGTCAAACTTGTGGCTCAAACATTTGCCTTCACCTTTCCTGAGACGGCGATGCGTGAGGTCTGTGAATGTCATTATTGGGCAAATTACATAGAAAAGAAAGTGGCTCTTAATTTGGAAAACGGTCTTATCCGATGAATTAAGTCAAAATCGAATATATTTGGGATTTTATACCTCTTGAAGACTTTATTAGCTCTAAAAAGCATAAATAAACAATTTTTATTACTTATTTTTATAAAAATAGTTACAAAATACAAAAACATGAAATCGGCTTTTTTGAATGCTTTTCATAGAATTAGCTGGTGGTTGCACAACGTGTTTTCAAGGCATTGGGGCGCAGGGTTAAGGGGAAAGAGAGGTATATGCAGCCCTATGCTGGAAATACTACTGGAATTTGCGTTAGCGTAGCTCACCGTACCACTTCCCTGCGGGACGCTACGCGAACGTGGAAGCAAGCTACGCGTAGCGTCTCGTAGAGAAGGTATCGCAGAAAAATTGCCAGTTTTCAGTCTGTAGTTACAACCATTTAATTGCTGCTTGAGAGTAAGTTAGTCTGGTTTTGTAAAAAATTATTAATTTGCCAAATATTTTCCAAGAGCCAAGGGAATAGATAGAGCCTGCGGCACGCTACGCGTAGCTTGCTTCTCCGTAGGAGTACGCGGTTACACAAAGCAAAGCCCACCTCCGTGGGCTAAGAGAACAATTTTAGAGTATGCGTAAGTCTAAAATTTATTTCAGTCGTGCTATTTAAGATAATTAGGACACCTCAGTTTCAAGCCCGTGGATTTCCTGTAATGTTTGCCAGCCAGCTTGCCACTGGGAGCTATCTTGTAATAATTTGGCATTTATCCAAAAACGGACTTTCGGATCGCAAGCAGAAACCATTTCGGCATAAACCCACTTAGCCTGATTTTTACGGTTAACAACTTGGAAGTGTCGCCAGCCATCGACTTTTTTCTGTGCAGTCCACTTAGAACCAACTAGGTAAGGAAATTTCTGTTTTTTAGTCATTTGTTATTAGTCATTTGTCATTTGTCATTAGGTATTGGGAAAACACTTTCTTTATCGCCAGTCCCCAATACCTAAATTAAGATGTCACCAAATCGCCGTTACGGGTAAACTTCTGGCAATGCAACTCACTATCTTGCTGGACACATAGCGAAAACCATCTGATATGACTCCAGCAAGTATTGATGTTGTTGGTAATTTTGCGTTTTTTCTTGGAAAGGCGTTGTCTTACAACTTCATTAGGGCAAAGAATTTCTAACGTACCCGTACCATCTTCGTAATTGACGATACGAAATAGACAATCTTGCAACATCGCACGGCTGCTACTGTCAAAGAAGCCCTTAAATCGCTGTAGCTTTTCCCCTTCAGTCATTTGGCTGATGGGTTTTATTTTCAAGAAATCTTCATCCTCAAAGTCAAAGTCATCATCTTCAAAGTCGTAGGGGTCAATCATTTTCAGCATCCACTAGGCGACCTGAGATTATGTTAACTCTGTGTGGGGCAGGAGGAGAATGGTAGAGGCATAATTTGAGGCAAAGGATTTCAAACTAGAAGCATAACAACACTTGCAATCTTGCCAATCTTTAATGCTGATGGTGAAAAAACTTATCGTGCCTGTGAAACAATACGTTCTTATCAAATACCCTAAATTTATTTATGCGGGATTATCTTTTTACTCTTTACTTTTTAAGCTATAGCAGTTCTGTACTTAGTGAGGTAGGTTTTCAAAGGTACTAACCTTGGTAAAAAAGATTTGGTGTAACTTGCTGCTTAGGAAATGCTATAAGTTATTTAAATATTAAACATAACAAGCTAACTTTATAGATTTTATAAACAAATATAAATAAGTGCTACAATACTTATTACAAGTACTGGATCATACATAAAGCATACATAAAATTTGAACTTGCCGCAGTACTACAGCTACTAGATATAGAAAAAGTTTCTATGACATTAAATATAAAATCATAAAATATACTTTATTGCGTCAGATTATACCGAGAATAATACAATCACAGCATATTGGCTAAAAATGCTTTAAATGAAATCATTAGTATTTAAAAATAGCAAAAATAGCTAACTTACTTCTAAGTAGTTCCGAAACTGTATGTTGCAATAATGCCAAATTGAATAATTCTTATTTGATGTGTGTAAGCTTCTATGGTAAAGCGATCGCTCGAGGCGTCACTCACTGGGATTGAACAAGCCAAAAAAGCGTTCGCTCACAAAGGGTGGACACAAGACAATTTGGCTTTTGAAGTCAACTTAAAGACTCGCCAACCAATTTGGCGGTTTTTTACTGGGCGTCCCGTAGAGCGTCATATCTTTATACAAATTTGTTCTGTGTTGTCGTTGAATTGGCGCGAGGTTGCGGCTAATCCTCCAGAAGAATTCTCTGAATCAAAAGAACTTGGTGCTGCTGAATTTTTAGATATTGATGCTCTAGTACAACAAGTGCGATCGCAACGCTTCGACAAAATTCAAGACCAGTGCGGCACTTTGCAGTTATTAGATGTTACTCGCCCCGTTAAAATAGACGACATTTACATCGATGTCAATATTTTGGAGGAGATTGCAAGCCTTCAGTGGTTAGAGTTTGCTGATTTGCAAAACTTTACATCAAAAGAATTTGATCGTTTCGGTTTAGGTGAAGTATCCCAGACACAAATGGCGGGAATCACAGCAGTTCAAACTTACTCAAAGCTGCGGGTGTTGGGTAAACCGGGAGCAGGTAAAACCACTTTTTTACAACATCTGGCGATTCAATGCAACCGAGGGAGATTTGCAGCAAATCGGGTTCCTATTTTTATCACCTTAAGAGATTTTGCCGACGAATCTAGAAAAGCAGGGCAGTTCCATTTACTCAACTATATTTGCAAAGAATTCTCTACCTGTGGAATTTCAGATCCATCTGTGCTGGAAACTTTATTGTTGGAGGGCAGAGCATTGCTCTTGCTGGATGGATTAGATGAAGTACTCCATCAACAGAGTAAGGGTGTCGTCAATGAGATTCGCAGACTATCTGAAAAGTATCAAAAGAATATATTTGTCGTCACCTGCCGCACAGCAGCTAAAGCTTTGAACCTCAGACGCTTTACAGATGTTGAAATTGCCCCTTTTAGTCAAGATAAAATTGTTGCTTTTGCTCAGAAGTGGTTTACAGCAGTTACGAAAACGAACATCCAGGATAAACAAGAACAGGCATTTGAGTTTATTGAGAAACTAGATTTACCCGAAAATTTACAATTTCAAAGACTTGCTGTCACTCCCTTGTTTTTGCATCTCACCTGCTGGGTTTTTCATCACCAGAACAAATTTCCAACCCAAAAACCTGCTTTTTATAAGCAGTGTTTAGACCTGCTCCTGGGCAAATGGGACGAAACTAAAGCAATTGAGCGGGATGAAGTATACCAAGGTTTTTCATTACCACAAAAACTTAAGTTGCTGAGTCAGGTTGCTAGTGCGACATTTGAGCAGGGTAATTACTTTTTTGAACAACGCATTGTTAAGCAACACATTAGCGATTATATCGGTGATTTGCCGAATGCTTCCACAGAACCAGAGGAATTGGAATTAGATAGTGAAGGAATACTTCAGGCGATAGAGTTGCAACATGGATTACTAGCAGAACGAGTGCGGGGGATTTTCTCTTTCTCTTATTTGACGTTTCAAGAATACCTAACTGCCCGAAAAATCGTAGGCAGTTATAATTTACAAGCATTAAAACAACCCTTAGAACGTCTGGTGACTCATATTACTGAACCCAGATGGCGTGAAATCTTTTTGTTAACGGTTGCCATGCTACGGAATGCAGATTTTTTGGTATTTTTGATGAAGCAAGAAATTGATGCTCTAGCGGCTCAAGATCCATATTTGCAAAAATTTTTGACTTGGGCAAGTCAAAAGTCTCTCGCTGCTCCTGATTCTGCTGCAATTTGGGCGTTTTATCTTGCCCTGGCTAAGACTCCTCACCTTACTGCGTACTTTGCCCTTGTCTGCATTTTCGATCAAGATATTTTTTTGGATGTGGCATTAGATAACTTAGTAATGGAATGCGAATCTAATTTTGCTGATGTCTATGGGTGCAACGATGCTGTGAGTAGTGCTTTAGCAATTGTTCAAGATGCTGGCTTACATCAAGCTTTACAACAACTTAAAGACCTACTGCCTCATCCAGAACAAAGTAGAGAAAGGATTCAGACACAGTGGCAAACACGTTATCCTGCTTGGATGGAACGGTTAAAGGCGATTATCGCCAAGCATCAAAACATTCAGCATCACTGGCAATTCAGCCCACAGCAACAACAAGTATTGCAACAATATTACGATGCCAATCAGTTGCTTATCGATTGCCTCAATAGCAACTGTGAGGTAACAGATATTGTGCGCCAGGAGATTGAAGCCAGTTTATTGCCGATAAAAGAACTCTCCAAGCGAGAATGGCAGGGGGCAGAGGGCAGGGGGCAGGGAGCAATGTAGTAAGTCTTTTCCCTCTGCCCTTTTGCTCCTCTGCCAAATTTGTCTTGCTGCATGAAGCTTTCCCTACTGTTCTGCTAGCACTCTGATTTCGTAAAGTTCTCGCCGAATGAAATGGGATGTAAACATCAAGCTCTTACCACTACTGTTTACAAAAAAGAATCTCTGATTACGAGATTGATGGCTAAATTTGATTTGTTCCCCTCGGAAAGAGTAGATTTTACCCCGAATTAAATCGGTAGCTTTAAACATTTTCAACCTCCTCATCCTCCTTATCAAAAACCTACTTACAGCAGAATTCAAGAGTCAGAATTGGCTATGCCCCACTGCGCTAACATAAGTAAAACAGCCTTCACGCCGGGGTTTGAGGCTTAGATTGTTTACTTCAGCACCTTCAAATTCGCTGTATGTCGTAAGTAAATCTGCCTCGGTGAGGAGTATCATCGTTTCTGCACCAACTCTGCCAAAGTCAGGCTTTAACCCTAATGCCATCTCAATGAGATACGTCCATGTGCCAGATTCAGGTGTGTAGCTGCGTACAATCCCTTGTCCACCAATAAAGCTCACCCATTGAGTAGCGCGAAACTTAGGCACTTTTATGAAGGTTGCAGTCATGCGTAGAACTCCTCAATTCATAGTTGATACCTTCTGTTTTAATAGAATAAATTAAATATGTTTTGTATCTTTTTAAGTAAAAATGTTAAACATCATCTATAACTTTTGAATGTTTTAGGTGGAGATTATACAACTTATACGTAATTCAAACATTGATTCAAACATAATATATAACAGTGCTAATAAATAATATCATGTCCGCCAAATTACCATAAAAGAACGCACCCCAAACCCTCCCCGCTTGCCTATGGTGTACACACAAGTGCTGTCCACATACGTTTCAACTCTTTTACCCAGATTTTTGTCAGAGTTAAACTTGTCACACTTACCGACATCCCGCCCAGAACTAAAGTTCAGCTATGAGACTTGGAATTTATTCCGAGGGCGGATAGAAACGCAGTACGAGATTTATTAATAAAGATATGGCTGCGACAAGACTTGTGTGTACACTGTAGGGGAGCAGGGGGGAGAGGAAATATATTTTAGAATGCAACAACGAGTCTTTGAACTCCATTAATGAGTCTTTGATATTTATTAATGAGGCTCGGAACTCCATTAATGAGCCTTTGATATTCATTAATGAGGCTCGGAACTCCATTAATGAGTCTTTGATATTCATTAATGAGACTTATACTATTTCTTTGTGAGGCTGCGCCAAACCTTTTTCTTTCTCATACTTAAATATGGTTTAACGCATCTTCATACAGAAGATGTTTAATTATTCAGAAGACATAGATAACATTGACCTGCTTTTATTTACTAAGAAAAGATATTTATGCTTGGACACAACATTATTGTGATTGGTACTTCCGCAGGTGGACTCAAAGCGCTGGGCGCAATCTTGGGCGCTCTGCCTGCTGACATTGATGCTGTCTTCTTCATTGTTCAGCACATCGCGGCGGATAAGCCCAGCATTCTTCCCCAAATTCTTGCAGATGTAGGCTCTCTCCCAGCATCTCACCCGGCAGATGGAGAGCCAATTCAAACCGGGCGAATCTATGTCGCACCGCCGGATCATCACCTGTTGGTCAATCAAGGCTCGATGCGTGTCGTGCGCGGGCCTCAAGAAAACCGCTTTCGACCCGCGATCGATGCGTTATTTCGTTCAGCCGCCCGCGCTTATGGTACAAGGGTAGTAGGTGTAGTACTCACCGGCTATCTCGATGATGGCACGGTGGGGTTGCAGGCAATCAAGAAACGGGGCGGAGTGGCGATCGTTCAAGACCCGAAGGAAGCAGAATACCCCAGCATGGCAAAGAGCGCCTTGCAGTATGTGAAGGTCGATTACTGCTTGCCGCTTGCAGAAATCCCAGACTTGCTAGTGGAGTTGTCAAAGGAACCGGCCGCCAAGGAGGAGGCATACCCCATGACCAAAGAGATCGAAATTGAATCCAATATTGCTGAACAGCAGATGAATACTCAGGAGTTTTTGGAGAATGTAGAAGCGATCGGGACTCGAACGACTTACACCTGCCCTGAATGCAACGGCAGCATTTGGCAAATTGGCAAAGAAGAGCCGCTACGCTTTCGCTGTCACACGGGGCATTCCTTTACAGCTAATGTGTTTTTGGCAGAGCAAATTCAGAATCTCGAAAAAGCGCTGTGGTCGGCTGTGCGGACAATGGAGGAAAAGGTTACATTCACCCGTCAAATGGCAGAACGGATGAGAAACTACAATTTAACTAGTGCTGTAAAAAAATATGAGGATCATGCAATAAATTTGGATAAAGAAGTATCCATAATTCGAGATATCATTCTCAAGGGCTTTGCCACGAAACGAATTATTGCCCCAATGGAGGAAGATCAGCCGGAGTAACTGGAGGCTAAAGCTTCTTTAATCACTATTGCTATAAAAATCCAAAACCTTAAGGAATACTAGTACGCCACGGCGTAAATAGAGCAACCATTTAAAATTCCTAAAGAGCTTATTCCATAATACTTTTGACTTTTGACTTCCGCCTTGCGGTACTAGGTTGTAAAAAGCCTGCTTATATCGTCCGCAAATCTGCCTCGGTGAGGAGTATCATCGTTTCTGCACCAACTCTGCCAAAGTCAGGCTTTAACCCTAATGCCATCTCAATGAGATACGTCCATGTGCCAGATTCAGGTGTGTAGCTGCGTACAATCCCTTCTCCACCAATAAAGCTCACCCATTGAGTAGCGCGAAACTTAGGCACTTTCATGAAGGTTGCAGTCATGCGTAGAACTCCTCAATTCATAGTTGATACCTTCTGTTTTAATAGAATAAATTAAATATGTTTTGTATCTTTTTAAGTAAAAATGTTAAACATTATCTATAACTTTTGAATGTTTTAGATGCAGTTTAAACAATTTATACGTAATTCAAACATTGATTCAAACATAATAAATGACACGCCCTAAATCGCGTCTCTTGCCTTAACCGAACCGTATTGACCGACATCCCGCCCAGAACTAAAGTTCAACTATGAGACTCGGAATTCATTCCGAGGCAGGATAGAAACGTAGTGCGAGATTTATTAATAAAGATATGGCTGTGACAAAACTTGTTTGTACACACAAGCAGTTTCGTTCAGAACACAAGTTTTTTTTGAGCCTTTGAGTGAATAAAAAATTAGTTCCCCAATTCCTCAAAGAAGTCGGGGATTTGGACACCGCACATTTTCACAAATCAAATGTTGTATTCCTATATTTGACAACAGTACCCACAATTACGAATTACTTTAGCGTAGCGGGGCGTAGCCCATTAGGAATTACGAATTATCTGTGATTCGTCCACTCAACTTTGCAATCATCAATATCAATTGAGTAAGCTCAATCGGTTTAGCTAGATGCATTTGGAAACCAGCATCAATCGCCCTTTGCCGCTCTTGCTCGGTGACATAAGCACTGATTGCTGCTGCTGGAATTTGTCCCCCAGCTTCAGCCTCAAGCTCTCTAACCTGACGAATTAGAAAGTAACCATCCTCCTCTGGCATCCCAATATCTGCTAGAAGCAGATCGTATCTGCCAGGAGATTGAATTAGAGCAGCGATCGCTTCCCTTGCCGATGTAACAACCACTACTTCAGCCGCGAAGTCTTCTAACATCCACTTGATTAAGTCGCGGCTATCCCTTTGATCGTCTACAGCCAAGATGCATAACCCTTCAAGGGTAAGGGATGAATATTTACCATCTAATGTATCTGGAGTCTCTGATAAAAGGCTTGGCTCTAAATAAGTTGGCGGTGTAATTTGCTGTGGCATTGAGCGCAGAGGCAGCCTGATGATAATTGTGGTTCCTTGTCCCTGACCTCGACTTTGCGCTTGAACTGTTCCACCGTGAAGTTCTACAATATGACGGACGATTGACAAGCCCAATCCAAGCCCCTGAGTCGTTTTACTGCTGCTGGAATCTCCTTGGCGGAAGCGCTCAAACACATACGGCAGCAAGTCTGCCGAGATGCCAATTCCTGTGTCGCTGACTCGAATCTCGGCGTGACTATATACAGCTTCGAGCATAACTCCCACTCGCCCATCGGCTGGAGTGAACTTAATCGCGTTAGAAAGTAAATTCCACAGAACTTGCTGTAAACGGTCAAAATCTCCGACAACTGTCGCCGAGTTCAACTGTGAAACAATTTGAATGCCTTTCGCCTCTGCGGAAAATTCGATAGACTCAATGGCGGCATTCACTACTGAAACTAGATCGATTAGACGAGTCTTTAAATGAAGCTTTCCACTCGTAATCCGTGAGAGATCCAGCATATCATCGATTAACTGAGCCTGCACATTAGCACTCCGCTCCACCACTTCCCAGGCACGAGTGACTGCTTCTGAATCTAAATTGCGGGTGCGGAAAAGTTGCGCCCAGCCGAGTATAGTATTGAGCGGGTTACGAAGTTCATGGGAGAGGTTCGACAGGAATTCATTTTTAGCTTGGTTGGCATTTTCCGCTTCTTGCCGGGCTGACTGCTCCTGTGCTAAGAGTTGCGATCGCTCTAACTCAAACTGCTTGCGATCGCTAATATCTTCAATCGCCAGCAAAATCTTTTGGGTATCTCCCTGTTGAAAAATTTTCCAACCATTAAGCAGCATAGTTTTCTGCCCAATCTGCTCAAAATAATGCTCTACCTCCAAGTTTTGAATAGTGGTATCGTTAACCAGAATGTCTTCTAGGATCTGTTGTAGTCCGGGCAGGTTCCACTGACCGTTCCCTAGTCCAAAAATCAGAGATTGCGCTGTCTCTGCTGGTGAAACCTGAAATGTTTCATAAAACGAGCGATTGGCTTTGTTCACTCGGAAATCAGAATCAAGCACGATTAACGGCACTTGTACCGTCTCCACAATCGCTTCAGCGTAATTCCGGGCTTGTTCTAAGCTTTCTGCATTGCGTTTAAGACCATCAATATCTATTAACACCAACACTACACCGTCAATCTGGTTTTCTGTGGTGCGATAAGGACGGATGCGGAGGTTGTACCAATGTCCCCCTAGAGTTTGGACTTCTAATTCTTTGATGCTGAGTGTGTCAAGTACCTCCAAAATTAGAGTTTCTAAGTCAGGAATATTCAGATTGGCTCTGATATCGCTCAAAGGTCGTCCAGCATCGGTGGGAATTAAATTGAAAAGCCGTTGCGCCATTGGCGTAAAACGTCGAACCCGTAAGTCCAAAGTCAATATCAAAATGGGAATATTGATACTGCCAAGCAAATTCGTGAGATCGTTGTTAACTTGGTGTAATTCCAGATTTCGAGAGCGAAGTTCTTCATTAGTTGTGTTAAGTTCTTCGTTGGTTGCCTGAATTTCTTCTTTGGCAGTTTCTAGCTCTTCATTGGTGCTTTGCAACTCTTCATTGCTGGAGAGGATTTCTTCATTTGCAACTTTCAGGTCTTGATTGATGTGCTCTTGCTCTTGGATCACCGCTTGCAGATACTCTTGAGTCGCGGCCCTCTCTTGATTGGCATTTGCGATTTCTTGCCTTAGCCGAACAATCTCTCGCTCTAAGTTTGGCTGCTCAAGGCTCTCAGGATTTACCGCGTTGAGATTCTTAACTTCGGGTGAGGCTTCTTCAAATAACACCAGAAAGTAGAATTCTTCGTGGGTCGAAGGCTTGAATGGAATCACCTCAAGATTGATGATTCTTGAAATATCGCCCTCTTCAATTTGTAACCCTTGCTTTTTAACTAGAGTTTTTTGCCGTTGTGCCTGATAAATTGTGGCGCGTAGCTCTACAAGCAAGCCTTGGCGCACCATTTTAAATAAGTTGAGACTCGGTTTTCCAGGTGAAACTTTTAGGTAGAGATCGATTTCTCCCCGAAGTTGCAGCACTTCCATTTTGTTGTTGATTACTACACCCACTGGGGCATAGTGATTCAAGATCAGTTGGTCAGTTTTTCTGTCTAAATCAAACTCATTTGATGGATTCTCATTGGTCAGCTTGGGTTCGTCCACTTTTGCGATCGGATAATTGCTGGCAACAAACGATAGAATTGGACGATTTACAATTAGCTTTTTGGCATAGATTTTATTTTTTTTATCCATCTGAGTAAACAACTCTGCATATTTACCAGTGCTTTCTGAAGTCCCTAGCAGCAAAAAGCCAGTCGCGTTGAGACTGTAATGGAAGATGGGCAATATCCGTTTTTGCAACGTTTCGTCTAAGTAAATCAGTACATTCCGGCAGCTAATTAAATCTAAGTTAGAAAAAGGAGGGTCGCTACCTAAGTCTTGTCGGGCAAACACACACAGTTCGCGGACAGCTTTACTAATTTGATACCCACCGTCTTCAAGGGCATTAAAGAATCTGCGGCGGCGCTCTTGTGAGACTTCCACCATTTGATTCTCTATATAAATGCCCGATCTTGCTTTCTCAATCGCGATCTCGCTGATGTCTGTGGCAAAAATCTGGATCGGCGGTAGAGTAACTTTATCCGACAAAAACTCCAGCAAGGAGATGGCGATCGAATAGACTTCTTCGCCCGTGGAACACCCAGCTACCCAAATCCGAATCGGCAACTCTGGTGATTTGTTTTGGATGATAGTGGGAAAAACTCGCTCTTTCAAGAGTTGAAATGCTTCGGGATCGCGGAAAAAATAGGTGACGTGGACCAGAATTTCTTCGTAGAGCGCTTTGACTTCACTCGGATTTTCTTGCAAAAACTGGGCATAATCCTCCAAGCGTTCTAGTTTATACAACAGCATTCGGCGCTGGATTCGGCGATCGAGGGTGTTGGGCTTGTAGTGGCTGAAGTCAACGCCAGTTGCCGATCGCAACAACACAAATATAATCGCCAGAGTATCCCTCTGTTCGGGCAACTTCTCAATTGCGCTCAGTGGCAATGACTTGGAAATAAAAGGATTGCGACTGAGGATTATCAGTTCCTCGGCGATTTTTTGAGGCGGCAGAATAAAATCAACATTCCCGGTGGCAACAGCAGTATTGGGCATACTATTGAATTTTGCGGTGTCTTCACACTGAGCAAAAGTCACGCCTCCGCCTGCCTTGATTGCCTTTAGCCCCAGTGAACCGTCTCCATCCGATCCAGATAAAATTACTGCGATCGCTTTGTGCCCTCGATCTGCTGCCAATGAAGTAAAGAAGGCATCAGCAGGCATATATTTACCCTGAACTTTTTCTCGCGGCGTGAGTTGCAACACCCCACCAGACAACATCATCTTGGTGTTAGGCGGAATAACGTAGACCTTGTTAGGTTCTACACTCACGCCGTCTTCCACTTCAATCACGGGCATTTGAGTTGTTCTTGCCAGAATGTCGCTCAACAGACTCTTGTGGTTAGGGTCTAAGTGTTGAATCAGCACAAAAGCCATCCCTGTATCGGTAAGCAAATGCTTAAGTAACTCCGTAAACGCCTCTAATCCACCCGCAGAGGCGGCAATACCAACGACAGGAAATACAGCATCTGCAATGTCTTGCTGCTCTACGTCGAACGCATCATTAGCGGTAGATTCAGATACACGTTGCTTAGAGGATTGATCAGATGTCATAAGATGAAGTCTAGCACCGCAATGGTTTGGCAGATCAGGTTGATATTTTAGGTCAGTTTACTTACTTGCCTTACATATAATAATAGTTTAAATACAAGTTAAATAAACAACCTAAGTTTCCTAAATCCAAGTCATTGCCAATAAATAAGAAGCTAGAATAAATGCAATACCAATAATTCCGCTACTCAAAAGCAAAACTAATTGAGTTAAAATATACATTTGATAACTCCTGAGATTAATCCTATCGTTTATCAAATTTATTAGTAGCCTTTTAATAAAAATTATTTCCACCAATAAATGACTCATATCATTACTTCTCAAAAGTTAAACTACTATATCTAAGACATTAGTTAAAACTAGTTAGCATGAGAATAAGAATTATTAGCAATTGCTAAAATACCAAGCACAGCAACGAAATCATCAATAACTACGGGTTTAGCAAAGCATAGACTGAACCCAGCTAAAAGTGCGTGTTGATACATATCTTCTGTTACAGTGCTTGTCAGAGCGATCACTGGTACTACTTTGCCTCGCTCTCCCGCAAGTGTTCTCACTTGGTGAATCAGAGCATAGCCATCCTCATTTGACGTGGAAATATCACTTAAGAGGATATCAGGTTGCCATTGCACAAATATTTCCAGAGCTTGTCCTAAAAATGCCGCTTGCACACTCACACCATAGGATTGCATCATTGGCGTGAACGAATTGCAGAAATTGACATCATTATCTACAAGCAGTATTCGTAGCCCTTCAAGAAATAAAGGATGAGTAGAAAATCTATTGTTTCTATGCATCATAGTTTCAAAATTGAGATTTTATTAAGCTTTGAAATGTTCTTAAATCGTGAATTTATTGTGTGCTGACTTGAAGTTTAATAAACGTCTCATCAGTAGGCCAAAAACGGCAAACGTGGTATTACCTTTCAAAGTATCTACTCTTTTATAGGGCTCATGTCTAATTCAATCCTTGCGAAGCTAGGTACACATGAATTTCCTTATTTTGAGTTAATAGCTCCCTCCTTACGCAAGTAAGTTCAGTAATCAAATCAGATTTCTATAGCAGTTTTGATTGCAGTAACTAATATACTAAAGACACTAACTTTCATGGACACATCGCCAAGATAAACCTTTTATTTGACTTACTAAGTATAATTTTTGCTAACAATCTTTACTTTAACATCCTATTGTTAAAGCTCATGTTTAAATAAATGTTTTAATAGTGTATAATTTGTATAATTTGTATAAAATTACCAATAAATTCTCTAATAAAAAAAATTAAATCATTCTAATGGTTAGTGACTAATGATATCAATATTATGTCTAACGAAGTAGAGGTTTTCTATCGTTCAGTAGAAGTCAATACAAAATTTCAATTATTGTAGGTGTATGCTGTGCCTGAAGGTGATAAAGAGGCTATAAAGCAGACAGGATATAAAGATATAGCAGGTAAACCCTGATGAAAATAAGGTAGTTTACCAGGCTTTAAACGTATGAAGTCATGAATTAAATCAGTCTAAAAACCCATCGCATCTACTCATACAGCACTTCCGGCAGCTATGAGGTACATCCTAAAAGCTGAAAGCGATGATAGGAGAGGGGCAAGGAGAAAACTATATTGCATAATAGCCGGAAGCGCTGTAATTAGCCATTGCATTCCAACCTAAAAGGCACTGTATCAGAGGTATAATCGCTTTAATTCTTGCAGACTTGCAAAAATATGTTTTTGCACTCTTATATCATGTCCACTTGATTACTTATTAAATCCGAAGAACTCCACCCCGCCAAAGCTACGCTTTGTCTCCCTGCCCCTAATCCCCAGAGGGGGCCCCTCCCCGCTAGCGGGGAGGGGCTGGGGGTGGGGTGCAATGACTGTCGGAATCATAACTTATCAACGAAGGCAGGAGTTAGGGGGCAGGAGGCAGGAGGAAAACTGACCCCTAACTCCTGCCCGTGACCGGAGGGAACTTGGGTTTAAGACCCCCACCAAATTTTTAATTTGGTGGCTTTTATTCAGGAGGGGTCTGAATCCCGTTGTGAATAAGACCTTCTGCCTTGTCTACGACACGCTGCGCGATCTGCCTTCTGCCTTCTGCCTCCTTCAATTATCCGGACATGATATTAGGGAAAAGGGTGCGTATTAAAGGCAAAGGATTTTGAGTTTTTTTACCCTTTTCCCCTTCTCCTTACCCCGAATTTTGCAAGAAGTCTAATGAGTAAGGATAACAAATAAGAAATGGGAACTACGGGAAAATACCACTTTTACAAGACGTGAACACCGATCTAGGCGATCGCGCTCATCTTCTTACAATAACGATATGAAAACAAAAATTTTCCTTTCCTTGGAGTTTAACTTACGGAAAACCGCCCTGATCTGAGGTCAGCAGTGCTTTGCGCTTTTACGATGTCTAATATGGTTCGTTCCTGAAAAAGCCTATGCAACCTACTAATCCTAACCAATTTACAGAAAAAGCCTGGGAAGCGATCACCCATACCCCGGATATTGTTAAACAATATCAACAACAGCAAATAGAAAGCGAACACCTGATGAAAGCGCTGCTAGAACAAGATGCTCTAGCAACAGGGATTCTCACTAAGGCAGGTGTTAACCTCCAAAAACTGCGCGATCGCACTGAACAATTTTTTCAACGTCAGCCAAAAGTATCCGGTAGTAGCAGTTCTGTCTACTTAGGACGCAGCTTGGATACACTTCTAGATCGGGCAGACGGATATCGCAAAGAGTTTCAAGACGAATATATTTCAATTGAACACTTATTGTTGGCTTACGCTAAAGATGACCGCTTTGGCAAAGCTTTATTCCAAGAATTCGGTTTAAACGAAGGCAAGCTAAAAGATATTATTAAACAAGTTCGGGGGAGCCAAAAAGTGACCGATCAAAATCCAGAAGGCAAATACGAAGCACTGGAAAAATACGGGCGTGACCTTACAGAAGCCGCACGTAAAGGTCAGCTCGATCCAGTGATTGGGCGAGATGATGAGATTCGTCGCACTGTGCAAATTCTCTCTCGCCGCACTAAGAATAATCCTGTGCTAATTGGTGAACCAGGTGTTGGTAAAACTGCGATCGCTGAAGGGCTAGCACAGCGCATTGTCGCCGGTGATGTACCCCAGTCTCTCAAAGACCGCAAACTAATTGCTTTAGATATGGGTGCTTTGATTGCAGGGGCAAAATTCCGGGGTGAATTTGAAGAACGCCTGAAAGCAGTATTAAAAGAAGTTACTGAATCTGGCGGCAATATTGTTTTATTTATTGATGAAATTCACACTGTTGTCGGCGCTGGTGCAAGCCAAGGCGCGATGGATGCTGGTAACTTGTTAAAACCGATGTTGGCGCGGGGCGAATTGCGCTGTATTGGGGCAACAACTCTAGATGAATACCGCAAACATATCGAAAAAGATGCGGCACTAGAAAGACGCTTCCAGCAAGTTTATGTCGATCAACCTAGTGTAGAAGATAGCATTTCGATTTTGCGCGGCTTGAGAGAGCGTTATGAAAACCACCACGGGGTGAAGATTTCTGATAGTGCTTTAGTTGCCGCCGCCGTATTGTCGAGTCGTTATATTAGCGATCGCTTCCTTCCTGATAAAGCCATTGACTTGGTAGACGAAGCCGCCGCGAGATTAAAAATGGAGATTACCTCCAAACCTGAAGAACTCGACGAAATTGATCGCAAAATTCTGCAATTGGAAATGGAGAAGCTTTCGCTCAAAAAAGAAAGTGATGCAGCTTCTCGTGAACGTCTAGAAAAATTGGAAAAAGAAATTGCCGATCTCAAAGAAGAACAAAGAACCTTGAATAGTCAATGGCAGTCTGAAAAAGATATCATTGACAAAATTCAGTCTGTGAAAAAAGAGATTGAACGGGTCAACTTAGAGATTCAGCAAGCAGAACGCGACTACGACCTTAACCGCGCTGCTGAGTTGAAATACGGTAATTTAACTAGTTTGCATCGTCAATTGGAAGCAGTAGAAGCTGAATTGGCAAGCGCTCAAAGAAGTGGTAAATCACTATTGCGGGAAGAAGTCACAGAAGCTGATATTGCCGAAATTATTTCTAAATGGACAGGAATTCCCATCAGCAAGCTAGTGGAATCTGAAAAAGAAAAACTGCTGCATTTAGAAGATGAACTGCACCGCCGCGTGGTTGGACAAGAAGAAGCAGTCACAGCTGTAGCGGATTCAATTCAGCGATCGCGCGCTGGATTGGCTGATCCCAATCGTCCCATTGCTAGCTTTATTTTCCTTGGCCCTACAGGTGTGGGTAAAACTGAGTTAGCGAAAGCGCTGGCGGCGTATATGTTCGATAGTGAAGATGCGCTGGTGCGAATCGATATGTCGGAGTATATGGAGAAACACGCCGTTTCTCGTTTAATCGGTGCGCCTCCAGGATACGTAGGTTATGAAGAAGGCGGACAACTTACAGAAGCGATTCGTCGCCGTCCTTATTCAGTGATTCTTTTCGACGAAATCGAGAAAGCACACCCCGATGTATTTAATATCTTCTTGCAAATTCTCGATGATGGTCGCGTCACTGATGCCCAAGGTCATAAGGTGGACTTCAAGAACGCTATTATCATCATGACTAGCAACATCGGTTCGCAGTACATTCTTGATGTCGCCGGAGATAACACTCACTACGATGAAATGCGCCGTCGGGTAATGGAATCGATGCGGAATAGCTTCCGTCCAGAGTTCCTGAACCGGATTGACGAAATCATCATCTTCCACGGTTTAGATAAGAAGGAATTGCGGCATATTGTGCTGTTGCAAGTGGAAAGATTGCGCCAAAGATTGAGCGATCGCAAAATATCTCTCAAGCTCTCGGATGCTGCACTTGACTTTTTAGCAGAAGTAGGGTACGACCCAGTATATGGGGCACGTCCACTGAAGCGGGCGATTCAGCGAGAGTTAGAAACTCAAATTGCCAAAGCCATCTTGCGCGGCGAATTCACCGACGGCAACACCATCTTTGTAGATGTGCAAAATGAGCGTCTTTCTTTTAGTCGCTTACCTGCTGAGGTATTTACCAGCTAATTGAAGCTCATTTGACAAAAAAAGAAAGCATAAAGAACCCCACCCCGCCAAAGCTACCCTTTGTCTCCCCTCCCCGCAAGCGGCTACGGTGTACACACATCTCTGTACAGACCCAAAATCGTTGGAGATCCCCCTAAATTCCCCTTAAAAAGGGGGACTTTAAGAGACTTTTGCCCCCCTTCTTAAGGGGGGTTGGGGGGATCAAAAGGCTCTGGGGCAACTCTATAAGACTTGTGTGTACACCGTAGCCGCAAGCGGGGAGGGGTTGGGGGTGGGGTTCTCCGGGTTTGATAATCAAGCGGACATGATATTACGAATTATTTTGTCCCTTACAAAGTACTTGTCGCATTTTACGCATATTTGCAGGTAACTCTAAGTTCATCGCTTGTTGAATGAAAATTGATGGAATTGGAATCAGAGGTGTAGCTTGCACAGTATAAGAAAGTAAAGTGCCATTACCGCAATCTTTGAGTTCTAAATTAGCGTTAAAGTCCTCAAAAGTTCCTTTTTCCATGCGAAATTGAATTTTTTGCCCCAGCACTTCTACAACGTTGAGGTAAATTTCAACTTGAGCTGTGAAAAAGAAAAAGGCTTTTTGTGCTGCTTGGTACAGGCGCTTGACTTCGCCTCTATGTAATATTTCGCTTTTAGTAATATCGGGAAAATATTGTACCCAGCGGGGGTAATCAGTTAATTGCTGCCAGACTTGCGATCGCACCATCGGCACATACATCCAGGCAGTCACCGCGCCACCCCAGCTTTTGTGCGATCGCGTTTCTACTAAAATTTCACCCTCTACCAGCAACTTTTGCTTGTCTTGATTCCAAGCCATATCTGAACCTACAATAATTGAGTCTGATATATAAGATGCAGACATAATGATTTTAGTTACTCCTCAACTCATCCACCTAATAAAGTTGAAACTACAAGCCATAAAACTTGATTTAGATCCAACCCATTAAATTTTAGTTCCAGTGTAATACCTATCTTTCCCGGAAAGGGTTATTTTTTGGTAATTATTTCAGTCACTTTACTGGAAAAACTATATTTCTTATCAGAATTAACATAATTAGTACTTAAGTGAGTTTTATCAGAGGAATACTTGTAGATGAAAAACTGCGTTGTTAACAGTTAAGATTGCAGAAACACCAACTAATATCAAGCACTTTACCCCAACGTTTGGATAGCGTCTCTTGATTTTTACGTGTTATTTTTGATAAAACTGCAACTTCATCGTAAATTCATATTTTATTTATCTGTAATGTCTGTTGAGGTGAGAGAAAGAATAGGTGAGTCAATCTTCTTTAAATCGTAGATTAATCCAGATTTTCGGTATACTTCTCGGCATTAGCGTAGCCGTCTGGTTACTGAGAGGCTTTGGTATTCTCACTTTTATTCCAAGTGGAATAATTTGGCTACTGCTACTAGGGGCGATCGCGATCGGAGTTATCAGTTATGCCCAAAGAACATGGTGGCGTTTATAATTTCAGAAATCTACCCTTGGATAGATGCCATCCTAGATACGCTTTTTTCTGATGATTTTTATGTGGTAGCCCCGTTTAAGAATTGTAGAGTGCCTATTTTGACTCGCTGTCAAAAGTATTTAATACTGAAGCAATGGCAACAATTTACTAGGGGAAACGAGCATGGCAAAGTATATATGTACTCTTTGTGCCTATGAATATGACCCAGAAGTAGGCGATCCAGATGGCGGTATAGAACCAGGAACAGCTTTTAAAGATATACCAGATGATTGGGTATGTCCAACTTGTGGTGCGACAAAAGAGGACTTTGAACCTGCTGAAGAGTAAAGAGAACAGCTAGCCTAGAGAGTAGGTGCTGTAAAAGAGATATTTTTGAAATTGTTACCGTTACAAATTGTAGTTATTGGGGGCGGGGCAGCCGGATTTTTTGGCGCGATCGCTTGTGCTAAAGCCAATCCTCATGCAGAAGTTACTTTACTCGAAGCCAGTCGTCAACCACTGGCGAAAGTGCTAATTTCTGGTGGTGGACGCTGCAACGTTACTCATGCTTGCTTTGAGCCTGAAGAGTTAGTGCAAAATTACCCCAGAGGTGCAAAAGCTTTGCGGGGTGCTTTGACTCGCTTTGGCCCTCAAGAGACAGTAGCTTGGTTTGCTGCTGGTGGAGTCTATCTAAAAACTGAAGCTGATGGTCGGATGTTTCCTGTCACCAACAGTTCAGAAACCATTGTGGAATGTTTGATTAAAGCGGTGGCGAAATCTGGAGTCAAACTCCGTATCGGTACACACGTAACTTCAGTTACCACAGCAGATAAGGAGTTTGATATTCTTCTGAAGTCAGGAGAGACAATTAAATGCGATCGCCTGCTTCTTGCTACCGGCAGCAGCCTTGTGGGTTATAAAATTGTCAGAGAGTTAGGCCATAAAATTGAACCGCCAGTACCCTCGTTATTTACCTTCAACATTGTCGATCCTCAATTGAGGGAGTTAGCTGGAGTTAGCGTTAATCCTGCCCAATTGCGGTTATCGGCGGGCGGAAAATCCCAATTACAACAAACTGGGCCATTGCTAATTACCCACTGGGGTTTGAGTGGCCCGGCTGTTTTGAAGCTTTCTGCTTGGGGTGCGAGAGTTCTGCACGAAAGCCACTATCAAGCCACATTATTGATTAATTGGCTACCTCATTTGCAACAAGAACAAGTGCGAGAAAAAGTTTTAGCAGTTAAGGATGAATGGGGAAAGAAAGCGATCGCATTGCATCGCGGCGTTGATTTACCCCATCGTCTCTGGCAATATATCATTGCTCGTGTAGGTATTACCACAGAAGACCGTTGGGCAGAAATATCTAGTAAAACCTTAAATCGACTGCTGCAAGAACTTACTCAGGGACAATACTTAATCAATGGAAAAGGAGCCTTTAAAGAAGAATTTGTTACCTGTGGCGGCGTTAATCTCAAAGAAGTCAACTTCAAGACGATGGAAAGTAGATTAGTTCCTGGTCTTTATTTTGCCGGAGAAATCTTAGATATTGATGGCGTGACCGGTGGGTTTAACTTCCAAAGTGCTTGGACAACTGGGTATTTAGCAGGCGTAGCAATGGCGACTAGTAAATAGTCCTGCTATAGAAAGCGACACGAAGAGGAGTAATTTCTCTTTGTGTCAATTTGAACTTGACCAAATAATTACTAATTCGTAATCCGTAATGGGAAAATTGTCTTGCCATTGCAGATCAATTTTGAATACACCCAACAATGAAATTCAGCGAAATTCTCCGCCAATTTGGTGAAGCAGTCACCAATCATAGCCTGACTAGCAACCCAGACCATGACCCAGAAATTACAGGGGTAGCAGCCATTGATGAAGCTAGCATTGGTACTCTCAGTTACGTAGAAGGGGCAAAATTTGCGTCTTTTATCGGTAAGACTGATGCTAGTGCTTTAATTTTGTCCCAGGACGAAAAATTACAGGTGCTTGCACAAGAAAGCGGTATTGTCTGGATAGCGACCTCAGATCCGCGACTGTTGTTTGCCAGAGCGATCGCACTTTTTTACCAACCACATCGCCCCATCCCAGAAATTCATCCCACTGCTGTGATTCACTCTACGGCAAAAGTTGGTAATGATGTTTACATTGGCCCCCATGCTGTGATTCAACAAGGGGTAGAAATTGGCGATGGCGCAATTATTCATCCCAATGTGGTGATTTATCCAGATGCCAAAATAGGCGATCGCACCACCTTACACGCCAACTGTACCATCCACGAACGCACCCGCATTGGTGCAGATTGCGTGATTCACAGTGGTGCTGTCATCGGTGCAGAAGGCTTTGGTTTTGTTCCTACCCGGACTGGTTGGTTAAAAATGGAACAATCCGGCTATACAGTCTTAGAAGATAGCGTAGAAGTTGGCTGTAACAGCGCTATTGACCGCCCAGCCGTCGGGGAAACACGAGTAGGACGTAATACAGTAATTGATAACTTAGTGCAAATAGGCCACGGTTGCCAAATCGGTTCTGGCTGTGCGATCGCAGGTCAGGTTGGGATGGCAGGAGGTGTTAAACTAGGAAATCGCGTTATTTTAGCTGGACAAACAGGAATAGCCAATCAAGTGAAGATTGGAGATGGGGCGATGACATCTGCTCAAGCTGGAATTCACAGCGATGTTGCACCAGGAGAAGTTGTCTGCGGAACTCCAGCCATTCCTTATAAGCTATATCTCAAGGTATGTGCTGTTTATAGCCGCCTACCAGATATGTATCAATCACTAAAACAATTACAACGTAAATTTAAAGATAGCCCTGGCGACTAGAAGTCGCGGCTACACAGACAAAACCCACGCAGGTGGGTTTAAAAGTTTTTATTAATTATTCTTTGTTGGGAATTAGACCGCGCTGTAGGGGCAATTCATGTAGCCGAAGGCTTCCCGCAGGGTATTGCCCCTACCTTGCACTTGATAAACTAGAATCCTAACTTTTCCAGCACTGGCTTGGTGGAAACAACGTGGCGTTCTAAACCCAGTTCTTTTGGACTAACCCCAAGTGCCAAAGCAATCAACTGAGATAAATGCAACACTGGTAAACCTAGCTTCTGCTCAATAACCTTTTCTACCTCTGGCTGACGCGAATCTAAATTTAAGTGGCACAGTGGACAAGGTGTAACTATACAGTCAGCACCAGAAGTCAAAGCGTCTTGAATATGCATCCCCGCCATTTTGAAAGATTGGGTAGTGGCGTAGCTAGCAAGGGGCCAACCACAACATTGTGTCCGACCTCGGTAATAAATTGGGGTTGCACCCACTGCCCGAAACATATTTTCCATCGCTTCCGGTTGGAAAGGGTCATCATAAGGCATAGATTTTTGGGCGCGGAGGAGATAACAGCCATAAAAAGCCGCGCATTTTAATCCACTTAACTTCCGGGTGACACGTTTGGTAATTTCCTCTAAGCCGTAATCTGTTACCAAAGCGTAGAGAAGATGTTTAACATCGGTACTGCCGCGATAAGGCGAACAGCCTTCTTTATGCAGCAAACCATTAACCTGTTCAATGTAAGCAGGGTCAGTTGTTTGGCATTCTTTCAGGTGTTCGTTCACATGACCGATAACACCTTGACAAGTGCTGCAATGAGTAAGTAAGGGTAGATTTAATTCTTCTGCTAAGGCAATATTTCTGGCGTTAACTGTATCTTCTAGCAGTTGAGAATCTTCTTTAAATGTGCCAGAACCACAGCAAGCAGCCTTTTTAAGTTCAATCAGTTCAATACCCAGTGCTTGGGTAAGCGCTTGAGTTGACTGGTAAAGTTCCCGACAAGCCCCTTGGGCAACACAGCCAGGGAAGTAAGCGTATTTCAAGGTGTGAGGTAGCATAGAGATATGTTTGGGTTAGAGCGATCGCTCTAAACAATAACTGTTTTATCATTCCTTGTTAGCACCGAAGTTCTGATGTTTGACGTTCAGCGACCCTTTAACCATCTAGGTTCAAAGCCGCAGCATCTACATATTCTTATTGCTAGCAAGGCTTTAAATACTGATCGAGACATTGTAAAAAAAATTAGCAATAATTAGGCAACTGAAGCATCTACACGTATCGGCGATGGCGTAAACCGCTCCACTGCCCAAGTGTTCCTAAAAAACTTAGGCAATTTTTTTTAGAAGAAAGGTTTTCTAACAGAAAAACCCTTGGTAGTATACGGGCGATCACGCTTGACGATAAGATGTATATGCTCAAAACAATGTCTCCTCTAAAGAGTAGATCCTAGCAACTGGTTAAGGAATTTTAGTATTTATGAGCCAAACGGAACTTTTTGAAAAGGTCAAGAAAATCGTCAGTGAACAACTGAGTGTTGATGATGCTGCCAAAATCACACCCCAGTCAAAGTTTATGGACGATCTAGGAGCAGATTCCTTGGATACCGTTGAACTGGTGATGGCTTTGGAAGAAGAATTTGATATCGAAATTCCTGACGAAGCTGCCGAGCAGATTATCTCGGTTCAAGACGCAGTAGATTACATCAATAACAAAGTTACCGCATCAGCTTAACTGGGGATTGGGGATTGGGGATTGGGAAGATTTTTCTTTGTACCTAGTTACCCTTTGGGTGATGCTTCTAACGTCGCTAAGTCAGTCGCTCATGGGGCAGCCCTGCGGTCTTCTCTTTGAGACGATACGGGAAGGGTTTCCCCAAGTGCAATAACTGGCGTGTCTCCTAAAGTGATCTTGTGGCTTGGAAATCCCCAAAGCCATGCTGGCTCACCATTACCTACTCGCTAACCCCGAATTTTTTGCCTGCTGCTTTTTCGCCATTTTTAACTGAATCATGACAGATCATACACGTAAACGCGTTGTTGTAACTGGTGTTGGCGCGATTACACCTATAGGTAACACAGCAACAGAATATTGGAATGGATTATTAAGTGGACGCAATGGCATTGACTACATCACATTTTTTGATGCGTCTCGCCATGATTGCCGCATTGCTGGAGAGGTGAAAAACTTCGATCCACATGAGTACTTGGAGCGCAAAGAGGCCAAGCGCATGGATCGATTTGCCCAATTTGGGGTTGCGGCAGCAAAACAGGCTCTATCTAACGCGCAGTTAGTGATCAATGACCTGAATGCAGACCAGGTAGGTGTCATGATCGGTTCTGGCGTTGGTGGCATTAAGGTACTAGAAGACCAGCAAACTATCTACCTCAACCGTGGCCCCGATCGCTGTAGTCCATTCATGATCCCGATGATGATCGCCAATATGGCCGCAGGATTAACGGCAATTCACACGGGTGCTAGAGGCCCAAATTCCTGCCCTGTAACTGCCTGCGCTGCTGGCTCCAACGCTGTAGGCGATGCTTTTCGCTTAGTTCAAGGGGGATATGCCCAAGCGATGATTTGCGGGGGAACAGAGTCAGCTGTGACACCATTATCAATGGCTGGGTTTGCCGCCTGCAAAGCCCTCTCTTTTCGCAATGATGATCCGGCTCATGCTTGCCGTCCCTTTGACCGCGATCGCGATGGATTTGTCTTGGGTGAAGGTTCAGGAATTTTAATTCTAGAAGAACTCCAACACGCCCTAAGTCGCGGCGCTCACATTTATGCCGAAATGATCGGCTATGGTATGACCTGTGATGCTTACCATATCACTTCCCCCGTCCCTGGTGGACTTGGAGCCGCTAGAGCGATAGAACTAGCACTCAAAGACGCCGGGATAACTCCCGAACAGATTAGCTATATTAATGCCCACGGCACTAGTACCCCAGCTAATGATTCAACTGAAACCTCAGCAATCAAAAAAGCTTTGGGAGAACACGCCTATAAGGTGGCAATTAGCTCCACCAAATCGATGACAGGTCATTTATTGGGCGGTTCTGGAGGTATTGAAGCAGTCGCAACAGTATTAGCGATCGCTAATGACCAAATTCCACCGACAATCAACCTGGAAAATCCCGATCCAGAGTGTGACTTAGATTACGTGCCTAATTACAGCCGCGCCCAAAAAGTTGAGGTGGCAATATCCAATTCTTTCGGGTTTGGCGGTCATAATGTCACACTGGCCTTTAAGAAATACGTTTAAAACAAGTCAAAAGGCAGAAGATAGGAGGCAGAAGACAGGAGCCAGAATTCAGAATTCAGTAGTTTAATCCAACTCTGCTCGTTTGCTCAATGCCCCATGCCCAATGCCCAATGCCCAATGCCCAAAGTATCAGAAATATCATTCCGATATAAAGTAAGCGTTCAGCATGACCCAATTATCAGCTTGATTTATCACCAGAAACTCAGAAGATCCCGCTTGTCCATCGACAAGCGGGAATGGGATGATGAGGATACGTGGGGAATTTAAAATAACCCCAGGAAGAGAAACTACGAAGAGTGCTAACCCGTCGTTAAAAACAAGAGATTATGACTGTTGCAACCCAATCCCTCAAAGAATTGTCCCTCGAAGAACTTTGTATTAACTCGATCCGCTTTTTGGCTGTTGATGCCGTAGAAAAAGCAAAATCGGGACACCCAGGACTGCCAATGGGTGCGGCTCCTATGGCTTTTGTCCTTTGGGATCGCTTCATGAAGTTTAATCCCAAGAATCCCAAATGGTTTAATCGCGATCGCTTTGTCTTGTCTGCCGGTCATGGCTCGATGTTGCAGTATGCGCTACTGTACCTAGCAGGCTACGATAGCGTCTCCATTGAGGATATCAAGCAATTCCGTCAATGGGAATCCAAAACACCTGGACACCCCGAAAACTTCATGACTCCAGGCGTGGAAGTCACAACTGGCCCCTTGGGCCAAGGAATTGCTAATGGAGTTGGTTTAGCGATCGCCGAAGCCCACCTTGCCGCTAAATTTAACAAACCCGATACCAAGATTGTTGACCATTACACCTACGTAATTTTAGGTGACGGTTGCAACATGGAAGGGATTTCCGGTGAAGCTTGTTCTTTTGCGGGACACTTGGGATTAGGCAAACTCATCGCTCTGTACGACGACAACCACATTTCTATCGACGGTTCCACAGATGTGGCATTCACCGAAGATGTTTCCAAGCGCTTTGAAGCTTACGGTTGGCACGTTTTGCACGTTGAGAACGGTAATACCGATTTAGAAGCGATCGCCAAAGCAATTGAAGAAGCTAAATCTGTCACCGATAAACCTTCAATGATTAAGGTGACAACCACCATTGGTTATGGTTCTCCCAACAAACAAAACACTGCTGGCGTTCACGGCGCTGCTTTGGGTGCAGACGAAATTGCCTTGACTCGCAAAGAATTGAAATGGGAATATGAACCTTTCGTAATTCCAGAAGAAGCCCTCAACCACACACGCAAAGCAGTTGAGCGCGGCGCAGGTTACCAAGAGGAATGGAACAAAACATTTGCCGACTACAAAGCTAAGTATGCCCAAGAAGCGGCTGAATTTGAACGCTACCTAAACGGCAAACTCCCCGACGGTTGGGATAAGGTACTACCTACCTACACCCCAGAAGACAAAGGAATACCCACCCGTAAGCACTCAGAAACCTGCCTCAACAAACTAGCGGCAGTTTTACCTGAATTGATTGGTGGTTCGGCTGACTTAACCCACTCCAACTTAACCGAAATCAAGGGCAAGGGCGACTTCCAAAAAGGAGAATACCAAAACCCCAACATCCACTTTGGTGTGCGGGAACATGCTATGGGCGCAATCTGTAATGGTATAGCGCTGCACAGTTCAGGATTAATTCCCTATGGTGCAACCTTCTTAATCTTCACAGATTATATGCGTGCTGCCA
This sequence comes from Nostoc sp. FACHB-888, assembly GCF_014696655.1. Lineage (NCBI taxonomy): Bacteria > Bacillati > Cyanobacteriota > Cyanophyceae > Nostocales > Nostocaceae > Nostoc > Nostoc sp. FACHB-888. The sequence continues at coordinate 69,441 of NZ_JACJQM010000010.1, forward strand.
TCCGCTTATCCGCCCTTTCTCAAGCTGGCTCGATTTGGGTGATGACTCACGATTCCATTGGACAAGGTGAAGATGGGCCGACACACCAACCCATTGAAACTCTAGCTTCTTTGCGTGCCATTCCTAATTTATTAGTGTTTCGTCCCGCAGACGGTAACGAAACCTCTGGCGCTTATAAAATAGCGATCGAGAAAGCGAAGCAAAACGCTCCATCTCTGTTGGCGTTCACCCGTCAAAACGTCCCCAACTTGGCAGGTACATCAATTGAGGGCGTGGCAAAGGGCGGATACACCGTGGTGGATAGCGAAGGTACACCTGATATCATCTTGATTGGTACTGGTTCAGAATTGAGCCTCGCCGTTGGCGCAGCCGAAAAACTTAAAGCCGAAGGTAAGAAAGTTCGTGTCGTCTCGCTACCTTCATGGGAACTGTTTGAAGCACAGGATGCGGCTTATAAAGAGTCGATTTTGCCGAAAGCTGTCACCAAGCGTTTGTCTGTAGAAGCTGGCGCTAGTTTCGGCTGGCACAAATATGTGGGTACTGAAGGCGATTGCGTTAGTATTGATCGCTTTGGTGCTTCGGCTCCAGGTGGTGTTTGTTTAGAGAAGTTTGGCTTTAGCGTTGATAATGTGTTAGCTAAGGCTAAACAATTGTTGGGTTAATAGCAACAGAATATTCTCAAAATTTTGTAAGGTGGGCTGAAAGGCCCGCCTTTTTTTATGCAAAGGAGGACTGGGGGAGATTGTTTATAATTAAGATAATTAGTTAAATATTAGTAGGAAGTTATGCAAGAAGTTTTTAGCTATCATCAGGAACTTATCAATCGGATATCGCCAATTGTAGAAAATTTATTTAAAGGTAATAATTTATATTAAGTAAAGTTAAACCAACGGGAAATGATCCAAATGTTAGTTGAACTATTTAGAAAATTTTCACCAAAAGAAATGAGTGAAATTAAAGATGATGATTTGACAGACAGAATTGATAGTATTTTAGTTTTAGAGGCAGTTTTAGGTACGTTAAATGATTTAACACCGGAGCAAATAGCTATTTTTGACGCAGCAGTAGAAGGAAGATCAATAAGGTGAGTTATTTACTAGATTCAAATATTGTTAGTTATATCTTGAAGAGAAATGTAATTGTAGATCAGAAGTTTAAGGAAGTTCGCCGTCTGAAATAAGATGTGTTTATTAGTTGCATAACTTACTATGAAGTCAAACGAGGTCTTTTAGCTATCAATGCTACTAGACAGTTAGCTGAGTTTAATAAGTTTTGTCAAACCTATAAAATTTTATTAATAGATCATTTAGAGATTATTAAGCTAGCGTGTGAAATATATGTGGACTTACAACGCAGGGGCTTTACTATCCAAGAGCAAGATATATTGATAGGAGCTACAGCGATCGCAACGCTTGTCCGCTAAACTAAGGGAATTAAATATTAACCCCACCAGTTAGTTTAATTATTTTGTCAACTATCTTTAGATAGATACGGTAAACAATACACGATTTTTCATTACAAACCGCTTGCTAGTACTGGAAAAATAAAACTTTTATACCTAAAAATCTATAGTCCATCTTTAGTTTAATTTGTCAATGTGTAATCTCTATTATCGCCTAATGAGTCAGCAAGGCCTTCTGAAGACTTAATTTATATTCATGCTTTCAGGTGATGCAGTTATGACTTTATAAGTGCGATTATGTATATGTCCTCAAACAATAGATAGTTGCTGCTGTTCAATTGAAAAAGTATGATTTTCTATGACTCCAGTAACTTTGTCTTTATGCAATTGTTTGATGTTTTAAGAAGGTAACACAATGAATAATATCCTAAAACACACACTTCTACCTAGCCTCATGGCTGCAAGTTTAGCTGGTGTCACATTAGTTCCTGCTAAACCAGCTGCTGCTGATGACCAAGTATTAAGAGATGCAGGTATTGGGGCTGTTACCAATGTGGTCACCGGAGCAGTTAGAGGAAAGCGTAATGTATTAAATAATGCTGTAAGAGGTGGTGTCACTGGTGCAGCTGTTAATGGTGCAAATGGTCTGAGAAAGAATCGCCGTAACCGGAGCGTTGTTCAAGATGTCGGAGTTGGTGCAGGCGCTAGCGCAGTAACTGGCGCGATTACTGGTAATAGCAAAGATACCCTTGGAAATGCTGTTGATGGCGCAGCTGTAGGTGCAGCAATACATCTGCTCACTAATGGCAAATAATTTATAAATTCATCGGTTAAAATATTCCCAACCGCTAATGGGTTTCACTTGTAAACACTAGCAATTTATCCTTCCCCTAATCCCTCTGCTTTTTGGATGAGGAAATCCAACCCCCTTTACCTCGTAGGTAAAGGGGGTTGCTGGGTTAGATTTATATTGGGATGTATGCCATCATTAGGTTCAGATGACTTTATACTTAATAGTAAACTCTAGCCCTTCAACGCTTTTCTAAAGTTTCGGCGATAGGATTGATTTGTAATAAACAAAGCAGGCCATAGCAAAGATAAACCAATGCGATTGGTCAAAGTTGGATTAAAATTAGTCCGCGTAAACCCATTCCAAAACTTCCAAACGCCGCCTCCGTAAACTACTATCAAGGCAAAAATAATAAAGTTACCCATTCCTATCAACTCCGTTAGTAACTGACAGAATTTAAGTTAAGTTTTACCACACGAGGTAAGCACTTCATAACTAACACCGAGAAGGTATGACTAAGCTCCTCAGTCTTGAACATCTGAGTTCGTTAAACATACATTCTCTTATTCCAGTGTAGATTAGCCTCACGCATCGCAGCTAGTTCTCACTCGTGATATATTGGCTCAAAAGGCGTAAAAGCGTTATTTTTGCGGTGTTTTGGCAATATATGGTGCTTGTAAAAAATTGCTGTAGTTTTAACGAGATGTTTTTTTGCTATTGATTGCCACTCGATAACCCAAAGATTCATGGCGATATATATCAAGTGTAAATGTTGATTGCTTCAGTACAAAAAAGCCTATCTCATATTAAACTGCAAAATTATGTAACGCATTATCCTTATGCTTCATCTACCCAATAAAGATAATATCGTTCACTATCCACCCAGCCTCTCTGAAAATCTGTAAGCGGAGAAATCTTCAAATCATTACGGTTGACAGTAAGTTGATGATTTAAAATCAGCAAAATTTTCTTTTGCTCATCTTGATTTTTGAATATAGAATTAATTTGATTTAATATTTCAGCTTGCTCGACATCTTTGCGACCTTTTTTAAATAGGGTAAAGCTTCCCATTCTTTGAAGCTCAGGATAGTAAAACTTCCGATTAAGATAACCTGATAAAGGAGCCATATTTGCATCTCGACTGGCAACAATAAACTCATTATCTAATCCAGATTTTTTAATATATTGTGCTGTTTCCCGACTGGCAGAAAAAGGTACAACTAAATCTCTTGAAAAACTATAAATACCTCCCCCAAACTGGACACAAAAAATAAGCATCAAAGCGATATGATGCCATTTTTGAATAAATATAATTGAATTTGGACGAATAGAAAATTTATTGAGTAAGACGGTAGACTCTTGATAATAACTTCCCAGCCATAAAGCCGCTATCATAACTAAATAAAAATGCCCAAAATGCCGAGGCATACCTGTAAATCTCAAGTATGTAAAAGCAAATATTACACAATTACCTATAATATAGAAAAAGAAAGGAACTGGCTTTTTAGATAATTTAATTAATGTTAAAATCACAATAAATAAAGTAATTATTGCACAAACAATTAAATCCAGCCATTTTTTGTGTTGAGGAATAATTAATAAATAACTACCAAATATTCTACCTATACTTCTCAGGAAATGACGGATATCTAATTGCATTACCCAACCATTATTTAACCCACCATGAAGATAACTGTCTGTTGGAGGACTAATAATATAAATCGATAAAATAAACGAAAATGCGATAATTACAATACTTAAAAATAAATCGTATTTTTTGCTTTGATTAAAATACTGCTGGCGATGTTCACTATCAAAACAAAATTCAGCTAGCAAAGTCAATGACAAAGAAAATGATACTAGCAAACCATAAGCACTACTATTTGCTAATAAACCCAATAAAATTGCCAAATAAGCATAAGTTATTTTTCTTGAAGAAAAAAGTGTACAGAAGGCAAAGACAAATAACATACTAAAGGCATAGTTCCGAGAAATCAGAAGATATTCGTAAAAAGGAAAGAAACCAAATGAAAACAGAAACTTTTGTTGATAGTTAAAAGGACTATATAAGCAAAATAGAGTAACCGAGGCAACAGTAATTGCCAAATGAAAAATTTGCATAATAATAGGGTTATCAACTATTCTGATCAGAATTGCCAGAGAAAAATACCATAAGACAGGATGACCTTCATAACGAATATTTGCAATCAAATCCCCAAAAGACTCACTATCTCTGACAATAAGCCAGGGATTTAGTTCATCTCGCCACATTGAATGGTTGAGAATACCTATTAAACCAAGAACAGAAAAAATAATGATAATAAACCAAGGAGAATGAAAAGGTAATCTCGAAGTAAATTTGATGATTTTTGTGTTTAGCATTATTAGTTCAAAATGAGATTGATTGCATAAAAAAAATTTTAAAGATACTATCAAAATTTGAGGATAAACTTATTTATAAATGTTATCCTGATTATTGAACTATTAAAATCGATGTATTCTTCCTCATTTCTACTTATAAGTTTCTGGCATACCCACTGCTGATAAACCTGCGATCGCTCGTAAGTTTTGGCAACGGATCAAGTCGGTAAAATTTAAACTGGAACGCCCTTCAATTTTGGCTACTGCTTCAATTCCAGATAACAAGTGTTCCGCTGCTTCAGCTTCTGAATAACCACGCCGTTGTGCTATACGAATTGCTGCTGCATCGGCATTTAACTCTGACTCTTGAGATTTATTAGTCCGCCAGATCCGAAAAGCAGCGATCGCAGTTAATCCCCCGGCTACGGCCACACCTACCACATCTGACTGTGCTGCTTCCAGTAATCCGCCTAACAGCCCTGCCAGTACTACACCTTGATAAATGTTAGGTTTAAACCACTTTACGCCCGTTAACCAGCTAACCATCTGTAACAGCAGCAAGTCTCGTTGCGGCTTTGTCAGGCGACGCCACAAATCGAAATTAATATATATCGGTCGCGCCTGATTCCAGGGTTGGGGAAAGGAGGCGTCAATCACTTTTGCCTGTTCTGGCTTACTAACGATTTTTGTCGTCATTCGACCAGAAGCAGGCATCACATCTAACAAACGGCGAATTTCAACATTTGGCTCCATAAATTTAATTATTAGCCATAATGTGCATGGGAAGTATTTTAGTTATCATTAGTGTTAACCTTTGATTTGTGACATGCTCTGGCAATCTTTACTAAATGGTTATTTTATTAGTAAATGGCGGTTTGTGAATAGATTCAAATCAAGCTATAAGAATATTGATCAAGCAGTTTGATAGTGTGGCGGGATTTTATAGTATCCGTTTGCCGCTAAATTCAAAACCTCAAAGTTTTGGATAACCATTGCAACTACACTTGTAACTACATGGACGCTTTTGCTACCCTTCCGCCTGAATGGACGAATAAGGCAATACATGCCTATGAATTTTGCTGTCCTAATTGCCACTCAAGTAGCCGAGAAGCTGAAAAAGTTTGGCTAAATCGGCGATCGCCTGTACTTACAGAAAACCGTCGTCGCAAATGGCAAGAGTTTTACTACTGTCACTGTGGTTCTGCGTGGTGGGCTTGGAGTAGCGATCGCCCCTCAACAGATATATCTAGTCAGCCAGATTATAATCCCACATAGTTAATTTTCTTCCTGAACAAAAGCCCACCTCAAGGTGGGCTTTTGTTTATCTAATTTTGAACTTTATTTCTCATCACCAATTTTAGAAGCTAAAGGTAGTACGTAGAGTACCTACGTATTCAGTATCATTAGCATCGTTGTGCTCTGGATTGAAGATTACCAACAAGCCAGGTGTGACTTGAATATTATCAGAAACCTTGAACTTGTAAAGACCTTCTAAGTGATAAGATGTGCTGTCATCTAATTCAACATTGGCGGCGACATTTTTTATACTACCACCAGTAACTTTGGGTGGTTGACCAAAAATAACACCTAAGACGTTGCCTTTTCCACCAAAGTCTCTCAAAGCAAGTGCTCCAGCCCAGTACCAAATATCTGCGTCTGCACCCGCATTAGCACCATTCCTAGCATCGGCAGTTGTGTAACCTCCCCAACCACTAATAGCCAACGCAGAGCTAAGTTGGAAGGTAGCTTCTACACCGTAATTATTGGATTCAGTAGCAGTGTTATTCCCAAAAGGATTGTTTGCAAAAGTACTACCTGTACTTTGGAAGAGGTTGTTGGCAACAGTATTACCTTGATAAGTGCGGGCGTAAGTTAGACCAATATTAAAGGCTTTGGTGGGTTGGAAAGATAACTGACCAAAGATGGCATTATCGCCCTCCACCAACCCATTATTAAGTGTAGGATTATTAGCAGTCCTAGCTAGATAAGCACCACTCAAGCTGATAGCGCCGGTAGGATTGAAAGTAACTGTCAAACCAGCGCCACCTTGACCTTGACGATATATGGGGCTAAAACGTCCATAGCGAGATAAAGCACCTCTACCAGAGCTAGCAAAGTCAGGGTTGAAGTTATTAACGTTTTCATATAACTCAGCACCAGTAGCATCAACCTTGACACGCACTGCATCAGTCAAGTTGAAAGCATAGTTGACTTTATCGATCACAACAGAGTTGCCATTATCACCGTCAAAGCCCAAGCGGGTCATGTTAGTACCGCTCACACCATTATTAGGGACGATGTTGGCAGCATTCAGACGGATTTGCAACTGGTCTTTACCAGTGAAACTGCTGTACAAGTTCAAACGAACGCGGTCAGAAAAAGTGGTATTACTATTTAAATCTTCAGTAGGTTCGCCAGCAGGAACTGCTCTATTTTCACCAAAAACATCAGACACAGCGAAAATTGCTTCCCCAACCAGCTTTGTGGTAGTAGAGAACTGGTTCGCTTCCAACTCAGCAGTACGGGCTTCTACCGCATCAACACGACCGCGTAGAGTTGCTAGTTCAGCAGAAAATTCTTCTTGTAAGCGCTGTAAAGTAGCCAGGTCTTGTTTGCTGACCAAATCGGCAGTAGCGGTAGCAATCAGTTCGTTAACCCGATCTAAACAGGCATTCAAACCTGCGGCAAATTCATAACGGGTTAAAGCACGGTTACCACGATAGGTTGCGTTGGGATAACCTGCAATACAGCCGTAGCGTTCAACTAGGGATTGTAAAGCTTGGAATGCCCAATCTGTGGGTTGCACATCCGAAAATTGCGAAACTGATGTTACCTGACTCATGTTGTTATCTTGAGCTTCAGATAACTGGGCAACATTTGTTACTTGTTCGTTAACTTCAGCAGCTAAGGCGCTATTGGCAGCAAAAAATGTCGCAGCTACAATAACCGGACTAACCTTAATAAGATTCCAGAATTGTTTTGTCATGTTATTACTCTCACTCACACCTACATTATCCAGTAATAATAAAATGCTTATGGCACTTTATTTTCGGGGATTATACACACAATCACAATCATGATTATACTTTATCACCTGTGATTATTACAAGCAAGTCGGTTAGCATAGTGCTGAATCATAATTTTTAATTAATTTATTTGGTAACCGCAAAATAATGCGGCGTTTGTGACGTAAAACTGTTCCTTCTTCTTCCAATTGTTGTAGGAGTCGGGTAACTGTTACTCGCGTGGTATTTAACACTTCAGCAATATCTTGATGAGTAACATTTAGATCAATTAGCTTGCCCTTATCTACATCACGTCCAAATTTTTCACTTAACCACACTAAAAACTGCCATAAGCGTAGCGAAACTGGTTTTCGATGCACAATGCTTAGTAGATTTTCTGCCTGTTGAATATGAGATAACAAAGCATTAATATCTTGATGCCACAAATCAGGTGGCACAATGCTTATTTCCACACCTGTGAGACATTCAATCTGGTAGGGCTTGACTTTAGACAAAGGATAACCAATCAGATCCCCCAATCCCCAATAACCAAGAGTGATGAATGTTCCATTTTCACTCCACGTTAAGGTACGAACTGCACCGTGCTCAATCCGCCAAAGTACATCATCTTGAAGTGGAATTACTTCCCGACGAGTAAATATCTGCTGGGGTAATTGTCCGCTCAAAGCAGAGCTATTTGACACAGCAGAAGAGTTTGAAGTAGGAGTTGTGGAATACATCATTAACCGTAACTACATAATTATCAGGGAATCTCGCTATTTACAATGATTAAGAAACTCTAATAATTTGTATCAAACTTTACCTATATATCTGAAGGTGTCTTTTTTTCAACCAGAGCTAGAGACTAGCTCAAAATTTTCTGATGGAAACAACTTATGCTTTGAGGGATTTATTAGCTAAGATAGAGCAGAATTTTTAAGTTATTTATCTCCTAATTTTAATTGTGCAAGTTTAAGAACAGGTAAGCTTTTAGTAAAATATTTAGTAAACTTACTTTTTAATTACTTAGTATTTTCTTAAGGCTTAGTAAGTATTTAGGCACACATACAGTAGTTTTCCTTTGCATGAAATACAAAGCTACGGGTTTTAAGACAGTCGCTACAGTTCTATTTTTACTTTCTAAATGACCCTTGTATGATGTCCGCTTGATTACTTATTAAACCTGAAGAACCCGACAACGTGAGGTTTTGGAGGACTTTTGGCTAATCGGATAACTTATGTGTACACCGTAGTCCGGCGGGGAGGGGTTCTTTTATGATGGGTAGTTTGGCGGACATGAAATAAGGCGTGGTAAAAGCCACGGTTTTACGCAAAGCTGTGCTAAGTAGCTTGAGTCGTCAGCCTTTATTTTGTAGAGATAGTGGCTTTAGCCTAAGGACTGATAAACCGTCAATTAAGAGCGTTGACCGGTGACAATATATGATACCCTTTGACCAATATTAGTTGCATGATCTGCCATGCGTTCCAGACAACGAATTGCCAGTGCTAACAGCACAATTGGCTCGACTACGCCTGGTACATCGCGTTGTTGGGCTAAAGTCTGATAAACGCGATCATATGCATCGTCTACGGTATCATCTAAGTGCTTTAAACGACGTCCACCGCCTTCATCTAAATCTCCCAAAGCCTTCAAGCTAGTTGCTAGCATCGACTGCGCGTGAAGAGACATAGCTTCAATGTCGGGCATTGACGGATGAGGCGCATAAGGAAAAATTTTAATTGCAATCTCAGCTAAATCCTCAGCATAATCGCCAATGCGCTCTAAGTCTCGCACTAGTTGCATAAAGGCACTCAAACAGCGCAAATCTTGAGCTGTAGGCGCTTGCAACGTCATAATCGCCGTACAGTCTGATTCGATTTGACGATAAAAGCGATCAATCTTTTTATCTAATCGAGGAAGTTCCTCAGCTGCTGTTAAGTTACGAGCAAATAACGCTTGGTGGCTGAGGCGAAATGATTGTTCTACCAAAGCACCCATGCGTAATATATCGCGTTCTAAGCGCCTAATGGCGCGTGCGAGTTGAGGTCTTTGAGGATTAGGACTATGATGGACAGCTTTCACACTTGTTGTCTCAAAGGTGAAGAGAAGAAGATACTATTAACTATAGTCTTGGCTTAAAGAGTTTGCCATAACTTCACAAAATTGGATTTGCATCCACGCACCACCAGTTTCTGGATGGTTCATAGCTTTGATTGAACCACCGTGGGCGAGAATAATTTGCTCAACGATCGCTAAACCTAAACCATTGCCAACGATCGCCCCTATAGAGTTACCATCTTGTGAAGAATGGGTTCGAGCCTTATCTCCTCGATAAAATCGCTCAAAAATGTGAGGTAAATCTGCCTCAGAAAACCCAACTCCAGAATCAATAAGATTTATTTCGAGGATTGAAGAAGCGGCATCATTATCCTTTGTTGATAAGATTTTTGCTTCAACGCGAATACTTGTACAAGGCAGACTGTACTTAATGCTATTGTCTAGCAAGTTGAGAAAAACCTGATAAATACGGGCTTGGTCTGCCTTAATCCAAAGATTTTCTGGGCCAGAATAAGAAAGAGACAGATGTTGACGCACTGCCAAGGGTTCTAATGTTTCCCAAACAGATGTAATTAGCGATCGCAATTCTACAGCTTTGGTTTGCAATTGCATGGTTGGGTTTGCCTCCATTTGGGTGAGGTCTAGCCAGCTTTGCACTAAGTTAATCAGTCGATCAACTTCTTGCATCAAGCGGTTAACCCAGCGATTTAGAGGTGGTTCCAAGCGCGTTTGTAAAGTTTCCGCAACCAAGCGAATTGAAGTCAAGGGCGTTCTAAGTTCATGCGCTAGATCAGAAAAAGAGCGATCGCGTACTTTATTTATATCTAATAGGGGTTGACGATTTTCTAAAAAGACTCCTACTTCACCATTAGGTAAAGGCAAGCTAGATGCCCGCAAAGCCAAAGATTTTATTGTTTGCATCTCTGCCGCATCATCACGAGATGGATGAAATATCCACTCGCCTATCTGTGGTTTTTGACAATCACGAGTTTGCTCAATTAAATGATCAAGTTCATAAGACCTTACCAACTCCAGTAACAAGCGCACCTGTTCTGGTTGCCACCTTTGCAAATATAAAATTTCCTGCGCCTGCCGATTGCACCACAGCAGTTGATTTTCCTCATCCACCTGCAAATATCCCAGTGGTGCAAAATCTAAAAGGTCTTTGTAAGTTTGCAACGACTGCTGCAAATCTTGCTGTTGCTGCTTCACCATCGCTATTTTCTGCCGCAACCCAGGAATCAGTAGCAGTCTCATCTTGTGATAATGCGAGGTTAACGGTTGGAGTAAGCGCCTCAGGTAGCGGTTAAGTTGAACCTGTTGCCAAACCCAAAACCCAATGCCTACCGCTAAACCTAGAAAAAATCCCAATAAAAGCATTTGAGTTGTTAGTTTTTTGGTGATTACTAAAAACTAACAACTATCTAAACTAATTATCCAAACCTATAGCCAAAACCTCTTACAGTCACAATATATTCGGGATGACTGGGGTCTTGCTCTAATTTTTCGCGCAACCACCGAATGTGAACGTCTACGGTTTTACTATCACCGACGAAATCTGGACCCCAAACCTGATCTAGCAATTGCTCCCGTGACCACACCCGGCGGGCATAACTCATAAATAATTCCAGCAGGCGGAACTCTTTGGGGGAAAGACTCACCTCTTGACCACGAACCAACACACGACATTCTTGGGGATTCAAGGTGATATCCTTAAATTTTAATACTGGGAGTTGTGGTAAATTACTTAGGCGTTGGCGACGGAGTAAAGCACGACAACGAGCTACTAACTCGCGCATACTAAAGGGTTTAGTCAGGTAGTCATCTGCTCCGACCTCTAACCCCAGGACGCGGTCAGTTTCACTACCCTTAGCACTGAGCATTAAAATAGGTACTGGGTTTCCTTGATGACGCAGCAAACGGCAAATATCTAGCCCATTGATTTGAGGCAGCATCAAATCAAGAATGAGCAAATCAAAGGGAAGTTCCCCTGAATTGGTTTCAAAACTTTTGAGATACTCTACAGCAGACCGTCCATCGGGTGCTGTTGTCACCCCATAACCTTCCTCTTCCAGGGCTACAGCTAGCATCTCCTGGATTAATTCTTCATCTTCTACTACTAGAATCCGGCTGGCTTGTCCAATATCGGTTCTAGCAGAATATTTGGTCGATTCAGTGGTATACATTGATATCACAAAAGTCTGGGACTGTGCTTGTATCAATTGGAATGATTGAATCTATTATCTCGCCTTACTGCAACCGTGCTTCCACTAGGGTTAATTCTTTTAGATTTTCTTTACAAAAAGTAACATACGTCACAGCACCCTTTTAAGCGGCTTCCAAAAATCAAAAATCAATGTGGCTGCAAACTTCTAATAGTCTGACGCAATTACATGAAGGGTTGTCTTGACAAAAGCAGATGAAGTTGAGTATATTTTCTTTAGTACAAAAATACTACACTTAATCAAAGGAAAACTATACAGCAGTTTTCTTTTGCATGAAGTACAAAGTTATGGATTTTGAGGTAGGAGATAAAAACTCTTTATATTCAGATGCGTGAATCCTGCATTTTGTACCTCACTTACTTGCAATCTGCTATATCTGAAAAGCATAAAGACATATATGTGGAAAATTTGTACTTCCTAAGTGTCTTATGGTGATGATTTCCGTATTTACACGGCGTTAAAAATGTTGATTTAAAAGCTACTCTGATGTCTGCATAGGGTAGTTCTTGGTATGGCTTGCTACCCAATATATCATTGCCTATTGAAGGGAGTTGGAAGATGACTACAGTTGGAGTCAAGGACAGCAAACAACAACTAATGCAAGCATTTCAACAAATTATTATTCAAAGAAAAAAGCTGGAATCCAAAATAGCAACCAAACAAGAGCAAGCAGAAAAGGCAAAAAGTCAAGAAATTCTGTAAGCAGCCTCTGCATATACAGTTGATAGTATTGTTAAAGGTTTAGCTGATTTACAATTAGAGTTTGGCAGTATTCTCAATGCATTATCTGAAAAACTAGCTCAGGAAAATTCCAAGTTAGATGAATTGAACCGAGCTATAGAAATTGAAACTCAACGTCTACAAGAGCTTCAACAAATCAGAGTTGTAGCAGATACTCTAGATATTTTAAGTCAAGAACACCAAGAAAAATTAAAAACCCTAGAACAAGATATTATCAGCAAAAGAGAAACACTAGAGAAAAAAATTACAATCAGGCGCAAAGAATGGCAAAAAGAGCAAGCAGAGTATGAAGAACAACTCCAAGCATATAACGATTTATTAGCTAAAGATCGCCAGCAAGAACAAGAAGAATCCCAGTACAAGTTAGAAACTACTTGGCAGTGAAAGCTATTGAAGGTACTTCAAATGTTAATTCATATCAGCCAATTAAAGAGATAGCTTTAGAACAAGCAAAGACTCAAGCTAAAAACAAATAAGCTGATTTATTTTTGATAAAAATTGTAGAGACTTAATTTAAGTCTCTACAAGGAGCTATAACGCTTTTTATTCAGTTTTATCTGGTTTGTTGATATCCACTGGAGGTTGTGCTTTCTTCTTCTTTGTTGCGTTAACCTGTGTTTGCTTAAATGTCTGATTGGAATTTTGTTTTTGACTAGACATAATGCTATACTAAATTTTAAAATTTTCTACAATGTTATCTACATTACAGGTATTGTGGATTACGGAAACATATTGTAGAAAATTTCAGGTCTGTACTTATCCTTTAACTCAATCTCTCTGGTTTTCCTCGTCACTAGCCCTTTCTGGGCAACTTGAAGGCGCTGACGCTTAGTTAATTCAGAACCAGCAAAAGGCGAAATAGCTCTGCGAATGGTAATTTCATCAGGATTGGCACTAAAGTCAATTACTTCCAAAGAACACATAGCATCTGCTTTTGTCCATCCGTGACTTTCAAGTAGCTTAATAGACTCTAATTTATCGAAGGTAGGAGGCGGTGTTTCGACTACGCTCAACAACAGGGCAGGGGTCATTAAGTGCAGATGAAGTGACTCCCTGCCTCCTGTCTCCTACAATCAGGTTTGCTGAAGATAAATTATGTATCATATATTACTATATTATTAGTACATTATCTTTCTAGCAAGAAACCGGATTCAAGCATAACGGTAACTTTACTAAACTTATCAATACTGGAGACTACCTAGTTTTTTGTAGTGGGTGATGGAGATTTAACAAACATCGCACCGCAATACAGGTTTTCTCTTTCTAAAACAAAGCAGTCTCATTATGTACAGTGTATAAGGTCAGTTGTTTAGATAATTTTTTATTGAAAACCCCTTGCTTACCTAGCCAAAAAAAGCTATCTCTGAATGCAAGTTGGTATCATTGTGCAAGACTAACCTAATCTAGTAGCGATCGAGTTACGATCTTGTCAGACCCTTTTTTGATTTGAGAAGCCCTATTCCAGAATTTTCTGGTTAAAATAGTATATCTGTTCTACTCAAACTCCCAGAGCAACACTCCTTAAAACCATATATTTAGAGGCATTAGAGACAAGAATGGCTATCAACACCGATACTTCAGGCAAGCAAAAAGCGCTGACGATGGTGCTCAACCAGATTGAGCGCAGCTTTGGAAAAGGAGCAATCATGCGCCTGGGCGATGCCACCCGGATGCGGGTGGAGACTATCTCCAGTGGAGCGCTTACCCTAGATTTAGCATTGGGTGGTGGTTTACCCAAGGGGCGGGTAATCGAAATTTATGGGCCGGAAAGTTCCGGGAAGACTACAGTAGCGCTACATGCGCTCGCCGAAGTGCAAAGAAATGGCGGTGTTGCAGCCTTTGTTGATGCAGAACACGCCCTTGATCCTACTTATGCTGCGGCATTGGGTGTAGATATTGACAATTTGCTGATTTCCCAACCTGATACAGGCGAATCAGCTTTGGAAATTGTCGATCAGCTTGTTCGCTCTGCTGCGGTTGATATTGTAGTCATTGACTCAGTAGCAGCACTGGTTCCCCGTGCTGAAATTGAAGGCGATATGGGTGACGCTCACGTTGGCCTGCAAGCGCGATTAATGAGCCAAGCCCTACGCAAAATTACGGGCAATATTGGGAAATCTGGTTGTACAGTAATTTTCATTAACCAGTTGCGGCAAAAAATCGGTGTTACCTACGGTAGCCCAGAAACTACTACTGGCGGTAACGCATTGAAATTTTACGCTTCGGTACGCTTGGATATTCGCCGAATTCAAACCCTGAAAAAAGGTACAGAAGAATTTGGTAACCGCGTTAAAGTCAAAGTTGCTAAAAATAAAGTAGCGCCGCCTTTCAGAATCGCTGAATTCGACATTATTTTTGGTAAAGGTATTTCTACCTTGGGTTGTCTTGTCGACTTAGCAGAAGAAACTGGCATTATTGTCCGCAAAGGAGCTTGGTATAGTTACAACGGCGATAATATCTCTCAAGGACGAGACAACGCCATTAAGTATCTAGAAGAAAAGCCTGAATTTGCTGACGAAATCAAGAAACTGGTGCGTGAAAAATTAGATAAGGGTGCTGTTGTTTCTGCTAACTCTGTAGCTAAAGCCAGTGAAGAAGATGAAGAGGAAGATATCGATTTAGAGCCAGAAGAATAAAAAATGCGGATTTATTAATTTGCAACTTTTAATATGTAGTGGGTTACATAGACAACTAACCCACTTTTTTAAAAGTATTGATGAGTTATAGCAAGCTTAACAAAATGATTGCTCCTATATGAGGAGCAATCATTTTATTTTTATAAGCGCTATAATGTCCAAATTTTTAGCTGGGATTGTATGGTATTTGTCTGCTAAAAAAGCGGTCTAAAATTTCTGATTTCTGTTCTAAACTGAAGCCGTCATAACAATCTTCAAACTTTTCAACTAGTGCATAATTTTTGAAAATCTCTGAATTATTACCTAGTTTTTCAGTTAAAGGTTTTGGTCTGGTACGGGCATAAGTAAGCATTTCTATTTAATTATTATTACAAATCAAATAGGATGGCTATATCATATTTAATTGGTCAATTCTGAATAAATCTGTGAGCTTTTAAACTCACAACAAGCCTCGTTTACCATTGGGGCGCACGGTCATCCAATTTGTTTTTGCTAGTGCTAGCTGCTCATCAGAAATTTTGGCACTGCTGAGATTAGCACCACACAGATTAGCTCCTCGAAGATTAGCATTGCTGAGATAAGCATTGCTGAGGTCTGCGCCTCGCAGGTCTGCCCCTTCTAAATCAGCATGGTTAAAGTATGCTTTGCTCAAATTAGCATCCTTGAGGTTTGCTCGAGTGAGACTGGCTTTGCTAAAGTCACTATTGTGGAGATTAGCTCCTTGGAGATTGGTTTTTTGTAATTGAGCAGAATGGAAATTTGTTTGGGATAAGTCAGCACCTTGTAGATTCAGCAAACTTAAATTATGTAGGGCAAAATCCCGCCTTCCCTTCAGATAGGCTGTTAATAAACCTTGGGTATCTAATTTACGCTCAACTTTAGATTTTTGAATTTGCGAACCATTACTGTTGCTGTTGCTGTTGCTGTTGCTGTTGCTGTTAGCTAAAGTAGTTGATTTGGCCATTCCAGAACCCTGGTGTAATCCAGCCGCTTCCGCTGCCTTGGCTCGTCTAGCGCGAATTGCTGCGGCTACCTGTGCTACTCCTACACTGGTAACAGCAGCAGAAGGGTTGCTACATAAAACAGCAGAATTTTCTAGGTGATTGTGTGTTCGCTCTTTAAACCCGGTATCAGATTTAATCAGTAAACCCTTGGCCAAACTTTCTAAGTATGGTTCTATTTCCAATGCTCTGAGAACTTCTGCTGCTGACTGATAGCGACTACGCACAGACACGTCTAACATTTTTCGCAATACATTGCTCAAGTGGTCACTCACTTGCACAAGCTGCTCCCACATCATCTCGCCAGTATTGGGATTATAATCTAAATCTTTAGGAGTTTTACTAGTCAATAAATAAATGCATGTCACCCCCAATGCATAGATATCACTGGCGTAGACTGGACGCATAGCCATTTGCTCTGGTGGCGCAAAACCAGGAGTACCAATGGCATATGCAGTTAATGCTGTCTGTCCTGATTGATTTGTGGCACCTTGGCTAACTTGGTTTTTGACCGCACCAAAGTCGATGAGTACCATTCTGGCATCTTGAGTGCGGCGAATTAAGTTGGCTGGTTTAATATCACGGTGAATTACCTTTTGCTCGTGGATATATTGCAGTACTGGCAAAATCTCGCTCAAAAATTGCTTGACTCCAGTTTCGCTCAAGATACCGTTAAGTTTGACCTCTTCTTGTAACGTATCACCACTAATGTATTCTTGAACTAAGTAAAATTGTTCATGATCTTCAAAATAATCTAATAATCTTGGTACTTGAGGATGATTGCCAATTTTACCTAGAGTTTTGGCTTCTCGCTCAAAGAGTTCTCTGGCCATCTGTAAAACGTGTGGGGCGCTTCCTGATGGGCGTAATTGCTTAATTACGCAACTCGGTTCTCCTGGTAAGCCTTGGTCATGGGCTAAGAAGGTAGCTCCAAAGCCACCCTGACCTAATGGTTTGATCACCTGATAGCGATCGCGCAACAGTAGTTGCGAGCCACAAGACTGACACCTTTGGCTATATACCAAATTTTCTGGATTGGGACAGATAGGATTTAAGCAGTAGCTCATGCACTGTCAACTCGCTGCACGAATAATCACGGTGAGTGTTATACTCTCCTTCAATTATTTAGATATTGATCAACTCTTACAAGGTAATTTTTGCTGGAAATTCTTTGAAGATTTTCTAAAGTTTAACTGAGATTACGTAAATTTATCGTCAAAAGAAGATAAGTATTATACTTATACTGTCAAACTTATTTAGATTAATTTATACCATATACCAATTTGTGATAACGCTCTCTTAAAGCTTGTTATCTTTGGAGCGATAGCGCAGCGATAACGCTGCGTTATCGGTCTACAGCCTTTTTCCTAAAGGAGACACTAAACGAACGGCTATCCTAGGGTGGGCGTCTTAGGCTAGCATCAAGGGATCAGATCGCACTGGCTCGCTTACAGAAAATCGCTGTAGAATTTTGGATGCCCAAGCTTGGAGGGAGTTCAAAATCATGTCCATTAGTCGTTAAGAAACTATTAGCTGGCTTTCATATTCACACTAATAAGTTGTTCTAAAAGTGCAAGAACATCACTGCGGCTGAGTTTCTCTTTACCATTAGCAAGGGCATCAAGAGTACCATTAGCTAAAGTTAAGGGAATTTGACAAAAATCCAAGGCTGGCCCGGTAGGAAGTTCTTTGGTGTAAGCTTCTGCCAGAGCTAGATTGCGCCGCGCATACTCTTGCATATTTGCTGCACTCCAACCCTGTGGGAAAAAGTCTACCCCACGCCCTAAATCCTCAGTATGGTTACGCAGGATATTAACTGCTTGTAAACCCCGACCAAACCCAATCGCCTGAGTACGGTTAGTTTGCGTTCCATCGTACCAAGTCCATAAGTCCGATAGTAACAATCCCACTGCACCTGCAACCCCAAAGGTATAACGGTCTAAATCAGATTCTGTGTCAATTTTCCAGTTTCTTTCTGCCCAGTAAGCCATCCGGTCTGCCATTGCAGCAGTGGCATCCCAAATTCGAGGTGCAATGGTTTCTGGTGCTAGCATCAACCATTCTCTAATCCTTAGAGTTACTTCTTCTAAGGTATGCTCATATCCGCTAAATCCTGCAAAGAAAGCATCTACCGCGAAGCCATCAACCCCTGCCTGTAATGTCAGGCTAATCGCTCTTAACAGCTTTGCTTTAGTAGGATTATCTAGTTCGGCATGATCTTCAATTTCATCAATGGCACGCATACACAAAT
The DNA here is from genome assembly GCF_014696655.1 of Nostoc sp. FACHB-888. NCBI lineage: Bacteria > Bacillati > Cyanobacteriota > Cyanophyceae > Nostocales > Nostocaceae > Nostoc > Nostoc sp. FACHB-888. Next base: position 87,912 of record NZ_JACJQM010000010.1, read on the forward strand.
ATGCTGATGCTACTGCTTCTTGTAATTTTGGCGGTAAAAGATTAATTGGGATATAAAAAGTTCGGCTAGTTTCTTTGAGGATTTGCAATGCATCTCTACGTAAATTCATGTTTTCACTCCCCGCTTGATTTTTGCACCACATGAAATTTGCAGTTTTTTGATGATACTGGATATAGTTTTGACTAAACCTTAAAAACTATAGACTATAAGATACGCTAGTATTTCATCTAAACATTAGTAGTTTTTGGTGTTGCAATTAACAAAACTCTCAAATTTATGAAAGTCTAATTTAGTATATAGGGTTTTGGTCGCAAAAATCGGTAATGTGCCGTTTGATATAGCTATCATAAAGTTTTAGTGTGTATATAAAGAATTATGCTAATATTTGGTTTATTAGCGCGAAATATTTCTATGAGCGAACATCCATTTTAGGGATTTGAAAGTGTTTTAAGTCTGCGTTAATTTGACTAACAAATTGTAATCATTGTATATATAAAGACAATTTAGGAAAAGTTGACAACGGATAACAGTAATTGTACGCACCTTTAGATGCGAATGGCTGCTTGTCGACGAGTTAGTGTAAGTTAAATTAGACATGGAGGGCTGTAATGCCTGGGTTGAGCTATGTCCACGCTTGCTCAGTTACAGTGTGAACCTGCTTACTGTCTAAGGTGGCATCAATTGACCATAAGCGAGAATAAATAAGAATTTCCTGCATATTTACGAGATTGACAATAAAAAAGTGGGCTGTTTGCCCACTTAATCAAATATTTGTCAATATTTAGCCTCTCATATCATGTCCGCTAAATTACCCATCAGAAAAGAACCCCACCCCCAACTACTCCCGGCTTGCAGGGAAATTAGCTCAAGCGCAGCTTTAGCGGGGTGGGATTTCAAGTATTATCAAAGAAGGCAGTCTAATGAAAAAAATCTCAGCGCCATGCATGAAAATATGGTAGCTTCCACTCGTTCTAGCGCCGATTTCAAAGTGCCAACGTAATCACTTACTAACAGCTAATATTAGACCTTCATGGGCTAATATTGCTTGAGGAAAGGCAGATTTAATATCGACTTGAACCTGGTCAATAAAATCATCATGGTCATCTGGGTGATGATGAGAAATGGCTAGCCGTTTAACGCCAGCATTCAGAGCTGCATTCACCCCAGCTTGCCAAAGTAAATCAGCAGAGTCATGGTTGTGAGACGTAGGAGGAGTGTAAGTGGCATTGGCAATTAGCAAGTCAACACCTTGAATAAACTGTAAAATCCGCTCTCGCTCCACTTGATCAGCATTTTGGTGTAAATCTGTGACGTAGGCAACACTATAATCTTGCCAAGTAACTCGGTAGCCAACTGACCTCTGAGTTTGATTGATTAATGCAGTTGTAATGGTTACATTATCTAGTTTCACCTCACTATCAGGAGTGAGATTGTAAAACTGTAATTCCGACTGCATTACTTGTAAAGGGTAAGGAAAGTGTGGCTGGAGCATCTGGTCGTACAGACATTGTTTGATTGAGGCTCCATTTGATGCAGCTGTGCCGTAAATGTGAAAACAATTTTCTACAATAAATGCTGGAGCAAAAAAGGGAAAGCCTTGAATGCGATTTGATTGACAGTTGGTAAAAAATAAATGGGCTTCTATTGGCTGTTGCAGTTCTTGCCAAGTTTTACCCAGTATGCGTAAGCCAGTACCGCCATCGAAAATCAAACGTTTACCTGCTACGTGCATTTCTACACAAGCAGTATTACCACCATAACGACTGGTATTGCTACTTGGAGTGGGAATCAAACCTCTTACACCCCAAAATTGCACGATAAATTTACCTGCTGGGCTACTTGGCAGGGTAGATGACTTTTCAGGTGTGTAGCTCTGGGAACCCGACAACTCAAAATTTGACATTTTCCTTGAAATTAGACCTTACTGAGCAGGTCATCATAGTGCCGCACTTCCAACAGGCTGTTTTTTTCGTCCACAATGACTACTGTAGGAGAGTAACTTTTTAACTCTTCTGGAGTGAACTGCCCGTAAGTCATTATAATCAGGCGATCGCCAATAATGCCTAGACGTGCAGCACCCCCATTTAGCTCAATTACTCCTGAATGGGCTGGAGCTGCGATCGCATAGGTAATAAAGCGCTGACCGTTGGCACTATTAACTACTTGCACCTGCTCATAGGGTAAGATGCCAGCTTTTTCCAAAAGCATTTCATCGATGCTGATACTACCCACGTAGTTGATATTCGCCCCTGTCAGGGTGCAGTTATGAATTTTTGCCAAGAGGAGAGTGCGCTGCATTTGGGTTTGGGGTTAGTGGCAGTTTTTACAATCCGTAACAACCGAAATTTGTCAAAGTGAGGAGTTAAGACTGAGTTGTTAAAAGTGAGGAATAAAAATTTATAACTCTTAACTTCTAACTCTTAACTCCTAACTCCTAACTCCTCTATTATCCTCTATAAGCTTTGACGGATTTTTCTACTAAAGGTGCAACCTTATCCACATCTTGCCAACCGAGAATTTCAGTCACCTTTTTTTCCAAATTTTTATAACTACGGAAAAATTCGGCAATTTCATCTAAGCGGTGTGGTGCTAAGTCTTTCAGGGATTTGACCTGAGTGTAGCGCGGATCTTTGTCAGGAACACAAAGAATTTTCTCATCGCGATCGCCACCGTCAATCATCTCTAAAAAGCCAATTGGTCGTGCAGCAATAATACAGCCTGGAAAGGTTGGTTCGTCAATTATGACCATACCATCTAGGGGATCGCCATCATCAGCTAAAGTATTGGGTACAAAGCCGTAGTCGTATGGATATTGTACCGATGAATAAAGTACTCGGTCTAGAGCAAAAGCTTCTAGTTCCTTGTCGTATTCGTATTTATTTTTACTTTTGCCAGTAATTTCAATCAGAACGTTGATTAGGCCAGGTTTCGGTTGGGCAGGAATACGAGATAAATCCACAAAAAACTCCTCTGATAACAGTGAATCATGGGGGCACTCAGTCAGCTTCGCTCCCCGTGTAGAATTTTAGGGCAATATGGATCTCTTCTTAAAGTATTCATTTTCTGGGATGGGCATTGGGCATGGGCAAGAGGACTTGGGGACAAGGAGAATTGGGGACAAGGGGAAAGACTTGTTTCAAGTTCTCTTCTCACCTCTTGTCCCTTTGTCCCCCTCATCTGCCTCATCTCCCCCTGCTCCCCACTCTTCTTGAAATAGAAAAAGGGTTGCGAAGTTTATTCGCAACCCTTTTTCTAGAGAGTATTATTCTCTCCCATCCTTGATTACTGTTAAAGGGATTTCTGCCCCTATTGTGTCAATACAATTGAAACCTGGAGTCACACAATACAGATTTAGCTTATTCCTGATGAACTACATTCACATCTACAGAGGTTGTCACAAAATCAGTTTTTTCCTTTTTTGTAGCTTTTGTAAAGCTTTATCAATCTTTCTTTCCTTGTAGGTTTTGGATTAGGGGTTGCTGGTTATTTTGAACATCAGTTGAAGAATAATGAGCGATGACAAATACGGGTAAGATGAGAGTCAACAGCGCGATCGCAGTTCCCACAATGTCTGCCAAACGTTGGGAATATGTATCGGTATTGGCAGACTGACTATTTGAATTCATACAAAATTGAAGTTCTTCGTAACACTGTGATAGGTCTAATCTCTGATTGAGAGTATTAATGCTATTTTAGCTAGTTTTAAACTGTAAAATGTGTAGAATTCTACAACTTAAACTAGTTATACAAGTGTCATAATAGCCTTTTTGTACATGGACTTCTTAATACAAAGTTACAAGTAAACAAATAATGTTTTATTTTGTAATTAATATTTTCAGATGTTTCCCTGTATAGTGTAATGCTTCGCATACACAAAGCCAACTTTGACAGCATCATAAATTACATTTTTTCGCTGCTTAAAGATTAATTAGCAAAACATATTTGTCTGATACTTCATGAGTATAACATTCTAAAAAGCCTTTGATAAGGTCATTTTACTGGAATTGCTAATTTGTGATACAGGACACAAAACCGCAAAAGCACTGGTAGATATTCAGTGCTTTTGATTCTTATACGGTAGTTATACACACAAATATTTCGTACCACAGAAAGAATGGTCAAAATAATTGTTGCAATCAACGATAGCTACGAATAAATACTGTTGCATCAAGTGTGTTGGGCAGTATGGATTCAGTGATAGCACTAAACTAATATTTCAGAATTTAAATTATTAAATATATTCAATATCACAGTTTTTTTGTCAATCTATATATAGATAGAATAAACAATTTTTAGAAGATGGGATAGGAGTGTAGAGAGCTATTGTCAAACTTTGCACATATCTGAACAAGATTGTATAACAAATTAATTAGCTAAAAAAACCGCCACTAACTATAATAGGGCGGTCTAGTTAAGCAATCGGAGGGTAATTACAGATTACTCTGCTAATAAATAAAATTGCTGTAACGAATGCACTAAATTGGGCATGGGCCAGAAGAGGCAGAGGGGCAGGGCAAAGGGCATTGGTGTCAACTTAACGATCCTGGGTTTCAAAACTTTGATTTGACCTTAGTCCGCGGAGGCGGACTTTGCCTGTGTAGCCGCGAATTCCATTCGCCAAGGCTTAAGTTTTCACCAATGGGCGAAGGGTGCCCCTTGTTTCCTGCTCCACTTCGGCTACGCTCAGTGACCACCTGCTCTCTGCTCTCTACTCCCTAGTACAGTACGGCGTAAAAAAGCAGACCATTAAAAAGCCCTAAAGAGCTTATTCCATAAAACTTTTGAATTTTGATTTTTGACTTCCGCCTTGCGGTACTAGTTCCTTCCGTAAACACTCATCGGTTCCTTGATAAATCGGGTGTAAAGATGCTTGAACGTAGACTTAATTACGCGAGGCATACCAAAATCAATGGGCATCAACTTGTCTGGTAGTCGCCAATCTTCTATTTTCAAGAAGTCAGGATTTAAATGCGGAAACTCTATGCCAGCTAGTTCTGGACAAACTCCTAGTCTTTGGGAAGCTGCAACTGTGGGCACTTGTTCAGGAGAAACATTGAGGATTTCTACCATTGCCCGATCTAAGGCAAATACATCTGATGCGGCTGCTAAAATCCCTAGCTGGCGAGGTTCACCATTACTGGGGCCATTTCCTTCATGACCGATGATGCCATCTAATATGGTTAAGTTAGGGTTAATTGCCTTGGCAGTTTCTACTAACATTTCACCAAATCTATTCGCGTCTTTTCCAGCTTCCATGTGCCACCAAGCTTTCATTTTGCCGGGAACGCAACCAAACAAGTTTTTTACACCTAGTGTTAATGTCAACTGCATATGTGATTTCACTTTAGGCAAGTTAATCACTACGTCTGCTTCCATTGCTTCTTTAGACAGCCGCAGATGGTTAAAATTATCACTGACGGTTTGGTAACGCTGACCATGAAAATCGATGATGGGAAGATTGAGTTCTTCTAAAATCGGCAGATAGCCGTTTGCCACTGCTACGCCCTTAGCACTGCCAAAAGCAGGACTATCGCCCAAAAATGGCTTGCCGCCAACCTCAATTACCATCTGGGCAACTTCGTAAACTAGTTCAGCACGGGTGATACACTCTTTCCCAGGACGCGTCCCTGTAAGTAAATTCGGTTTGAGTAAAACGCGATCGCCTTTTTTCACAAATGCTGCCATTCCTCCAAAAGGTTCCAGGAGAATGGCTAAGGATTCTCGTAAAGCCTCTCGTTCGTAGGATGTAGCCCGAATGAGACTAACAGATGGTTTTTGAGTTTGCATGGATGAATTGGGGAGTAGGGAGTGGGGAGTGGGGGAGATGAGGGAGTAGGGGGAGTAGGGGGAGCAGGGGAAGCAGGGGAAGCAGGGGAAGCAGGGGAAGCAGGGGAAGCAGGGGGAGAAGAACTATTAATTATTGTCCAATGCCCCATGCCCCATAATCTATTATTCTGTTCTAAGCGGTAAGATACCACTCATTTGTTCTAGATTTAACACTGTGGCTAAGTCTGCTTCACTCATCAATCCGCGTTCTAAAACAATCTGCCGTAAAGATTTACCAGTTTCTAAAGATTCTTTGGCGACAGCTGCGGCATTTAAATAACCGATGTGGGTATTTAGTGCAGTTACTAAAGCTAAACTGCCTTCGGCATAAGCTAAACAACGTTCCTTGTTCGCAGTAATTCCCTGGATGCAGCGTTCGGTGAGTGCGGCGATGGTATTACCCAGAATTTCGATACTGTGAATCAAGTTATAGGCAATCAATGGCATCATCACATTTAATTCTAATTGTCCGGCTTGGGCGGCTAATGCGATCGCACTATCGTAACCCATCACCTGAAAACACACCATTGATGTCATCTCTGCCATCACTGGATTATATTTCCCTGGCATTATCGAGGAACCGGGTTGCACTGGTGGGAGTTGAATTTCTTTCAAGCCAGTTTTTGGCCCCGAATCCATCAATCGTAAATCGTGAGATATTTTGGCTAAATCTTGCGCTAAGTTGCGTAAAGCACCAGAAACATTTACAAATGGAGCCATACTCTGCATAGCTGCCATGAGATGGGGCGCAGGTTCTAATGGAGTATGAATTAATTCTGAAAGAACTTCTACCACACGGGCGCGATAAAGAGGATGAGTATTTAATCCTGTTCCGGCTGCACTACCTCCCAAACCCAGCACCATCAAATCACCAGAGGCGGTGTAAATCCGGTTTTGGTGTTCTGTGAGGATTTGTGCCCAAGCACGAAAATTTTCACCCAAACGCACGGGTACTGCATCTTGTAAGTGGGTTCTGCCAGATTTGACGATATTTTGAAATTCTACAGCTTTGTTTTCTAAGGATGCGATCGCACCATCTATTGCTGGGTGCAATGTCTTGGATAATGCCAATAATCCACCAATCCGAATGGCGGTAGGAATCACATCATTGGTAGACTGCCCATAATTAACGTGATCGTTAGGACTAACACGTTTATAATTGCCTTTTTCTTCACCAAGAATTTCTAAGGCGCGATTTGCCAGAACTTCGTTGACATTCATGTGGTGGGATGTTCCAGCACCCGCCTGATAAACATCCACGACAAATTGATCTCGGAACTTCCCAGCCAGGATTTCATCAGTTGCTTGGATAATCGCCTGACTAATATCTTCGGGGATGCAATTCAGTTCTCCATTTACAATTGCTGTAGCTTTTTTAATTATTAGGCAAGCATCTACGTAAGTATTTAGAGGCTTAATCCCGCTAATGGGAAAGTTTTCGATTGCCCGCAGTGTTTGAATGCCGTAATAAAAGCTACTAGTAATTTGGCGATCGCCCATCGAATCGTGTTCGATGCGGAATTGAGAGTCTGTGTGTTCAGTCATAGTATTGTTTTAGGAGAGCTACAGAAAACAGATTTTCCCACGCAGCCACACTCAGATACACTAATCTGCATAGATTTTGCATATTTGCTTGAGCGAAGAGGCAGGGGAGCGGGGAGCAGGGGGCAGGGAGAATAACATTCTAGAATTCCCCTGCCTTCATGGTTTCAGAGTCATCTCCATTTATGGATGGAGTTTCTCCCCTGCCCCCTGCCCCCTGCCTCTTTTTGGCTGCTTGTTGCTTTACACTTGTTAATCTTGAAGTTTGATTTGTGAATTCCCTATGACCATACCCAACTGGATTACTTTCTCTCGCCTATTGGGAATACCATTTCTGCTTTACGGTTTATATAATCCTACACCTCAAGCTCAGTGGATATGTTTGGCGATTTTTCTTGTTGCTGCATTAACTGATTGGTTAGACGGCTATTTGGCGCGGAAACTCAACCAAATTAGTGAATTGGGTAAGTTTCTCGATCCCTTAGTGGATAAACTTCTGGTACTTGCGCCGTTGCTGGTTTTTATTGAACTAGGAAAAGTGCCAGCTTGGGGAGTGTTTTTGATTTTAGCGCGAGAATTAGCGATCGCTGGTTGGCGGGTGAATCAAACGACGATTACCGGGGCGAATATTTGGGGTAAACTCAAAACTGTTAGTCAAATAGTAGCGATCGCACTTTTGATTGCGCCTCTAGGTGAAGTGTGGCAAACTCCCTCTCTGATTGCCTTTTGGGTTTCTGTCGCCTTGACTTTAATATCTGGAGGTATTTATCTTTTGCCGCAAAAAGCTAGGACTCATGAAACAACAACATAATATGTAATTTCAGAAATAATTCAACAGAATTTTATAGGAGTTCTGAGGTATAGTTCTTATTCTTAACTCCAAACTCCAAACTTCTAACTTTTTTCATGCCATCTAAAATCTTACCACCGCCCCTAAAACCTGGAGACTTACTACGAGTAATTGCCCCTAGTGGTGCTTTGCGAGAATTTGAGGCATTTGAACGGGGTATAGAAATTTGGCGATCGCGTGGTTATCGGGTAGAAGTCAGTCCTCAGATAGATGACAAATGGGGCTATCTGGCAGGAACGGACGAAACTCGTCGTCAGCAATTAGCAGCAGCATGGCAAGATCCTGATTGTCGTGGTATTCTCTGTACCAGAGGCGGTTTTGGTAGCACCCGCATTTTAGAAGATTGGAATTGGCAACCAAACTCAGTCCTTCCCAAGTGGCTTATAGGCTTTTCTGATATCACAGCTTTATTGTGGAGCCTTTATATAGCAGGAATTTCTGGTGTTCACGCTCCCGTGCTGACGACTTTAGCAGATGAGCCAGATTGGTCAATTGAGCGATTATTTGATTCGGTAGAAGGTCGTCCTCTCGCTCCTCTCAAAGGTTGCGGTTGGGGTGGTGGTGCAGTGAATGGCACTTTGCTAACTGGTAATCTCACTGTGGCTACTCACCTTTTGGGTACACCAATCCTGCCACACCTGGATGGTGTAATTCTGGCGTTGGAAGATGTCACAGAAGCACCCTATCGCATCGATAGGATGCTGACGCAGTGGCGTTTAAGTGGTGCTTTATCTCAAGTCTGCGGTATTGCTTTGGGCGGTTTTACTCGCTGTGAAGCGCCGCCAACTGTGTCTAGCTTCAGTGTAGAAGAAGTATTGCGCGATCGCTTGGGTGATTTGGGTATTCCGATTGTTTCTGATTTGCCTTTTGGGCATGATAATCCAAATGCTGCATTGCCAGTGGGTGTAAAAGCAACTTTAGATGGGGATGCGGGAATATTAGTGATACCTACGGCGGCAAGCTACGCGTCATAGTTTACCGCAAATATTATTCATTTTTTCAGGATTTTTTGGAACCATTGTTCTACGCGATCGCCCATAGCTTCTAAAGAGTATAGAGTTTCTGCTTGCTGGCGACAAGTTTGGCGGTCAATTTCGTCCAAACGCTTAATCGCTTCTACTAAAGCTTGGACACTATCAGGTTCCACCAAAAAACCAGTTTTTCCTTCTTGGACAATTTCTGTTAAACCACCCCGACGATAAGCAATTAAAGGTACTCCACAAGCAAGCGCTTCTATTGCTACATTTCCAAATGCTTCTATCCAACGAGGAGTGACTAATAGTGCCTGACATTGACCTAACTCCTTTTGTAGCTCAACCGTTGGTAAAAATCCTATATATTCTATGGGAGCATTAGGGTAATCTTGACAAATCTTTTCCCAGTAAGATATATCCTGTTTTAATCCGAATATTTTCAGTTTAATACCAGTGATTTCTGCTGCTGCTACTGCATCTTCTAGTCCTTTCTCAGGAGCTATTCTACCTACCCATGCCAAGCTCTGAGTCGGTTTCTGGCAAAACTGATAAATAGATAAATCCATGCCATTTAATAGACAAATACACCGTTTTGCAAATGTGAAAGTTGCTGCCTGTGTTTGACTGTGAACACCGATAGTACCCGGAAATTTGACTGCTACTTGTTCAATAATCTCATCCATTGCATCTGTCAAAGAACCCATACTGATCAGATGTGCGATCGCACAGTTAAAATATGGTGTTAAATATAATGGCAACCAATCATAAGCAAAATTAACAATCAAATCATAATCGGCTTGAACTTGGCGAGCATAATCCCACATATTTGCTAAAACAGAATTTTTATGCAACAAAATCGGATCACTAGGACTCTGATTTTGGGCTGGTATCTGTATTAGTTCTCCGGGAATTTCTCTAATAGGTAAACAATTGCTGATAGACCCTTCCGGTGCAACAATTTCTAATTTATGCCCTCGCCGCAGCATCTCTATAGCAATATTAGATAGGGTTAATTCTACTCCCCCTCCTAATCCTGAACCTAGCGGGCCCATTGGGGTAGACATAAATAATAATTTATGGTACATTTCCGTCGTTAATCTATTTTCCTAAACATCATTCTTTCCATTTAAACAACGTACTTATTGGGTTTCGCTATGGCTCCACCCAAAAAATATGTAATTAAATCCAACTTTGCTTACGGTAGCAGCGAGTTGTAATCAGGTAAGGATGAAAAACCTCTAAAAATTTACTCTGAAGTGTATGAAAAAATGTTTCTACTAGTTTAGGATCATCTAAATGGAAAGGAAATTCTTGATTGAAACCTTTAAAGAAATGCCAATTCACTATCATTTTACCTTCAGAATTCAAAGATTGATAAAATTCTAATAACTGCTGGTTAGGATCTGGTAAATGTTCTAAAACATCAAAACATAAAATTGTATCAAATTTTTCTTTAGCAGGGATTTCAAGAGGACAAATTATTTTTTTGCTCAGTCCCATTTTCTCTGCTCGATACTGAACAAAATCACGATTAATCGGATTAATATCATAATAGATTACTTGCTCAACTTTTGGGCAAAGAGCAGCGCCAAGGGAATGAGTTCCTATTCCACCACCAAAATCTAACACTCTTCCTTGAGCATGATCTGCAATCAACCGCAACATATCTCCAAAATAAGCAGAACTTGATAAATGCCAAGCCCCCAATTCAAACAAATAAAGTTCTCCTACTTTCTCACGATAGAAAGCAGTTGCTTCTTCCCAATTAAAATCTTTGTGTCCTAAATTCTTTATTTCCTCTTGTCCTGCGGCTAACTTTGTCTCTATGGTTTCCCGATCTAAATTTAAAAAACCTTGTAGATGATGTTTTAATTCAAATGAATTTTCTAAAAAGCTACTTAAGAGAGAAGGCGTAGTAGAGTTTACCATAAAAAATTATATTGCAATCAAATCAACGTATTCTATTTTAGAATAAATGTATACCACTTTGATTTATTACCCCTCGTAAACATTGAGATAGAATTTGGCATGAAAGCTACCCTTTTCCAATCCCAAATTCAGAATTTTTCCCGCCAGTTAACCAATTCTGTTTTGCGGCTTTCGCTGATAGTAATTATTCTGAGTATATTTTTTATATTTTTATATGGTTGTCAGGGAACAATCCAAAAGAATGATAAAGTAATTCATTTGAGTCTATGGCAATCAATCAATCCTCCTGCTAATCGGGATGTATTTAACAAACTAGTAAATAAATTTAATCAGACTCATACTGATATTAAAGTTGAATCTATCTTCATAGGTCAACCCCAATTGCCAAAAATATTAACAGCAGTTGTGGGCAATACATCTCCAGATATTCTGTCATTCGATCCTCAATTGACAGGTCAGTTTATGGAACTAGGGGCAATTCAACCTTTAGAAGAATGGTTGGACAAATTGCCATTGAAATCGGAAATTAGCCCCAACCTATGGGAAGAATTAAAATTAGACGGTCATCTTTGGTCAATCCCACTTTATACAAGCAATTTAGGCATTTTTTACCGACCTAAACTCTTTCAAGCTGCCGGAATTACGCAAATTCCTAAAACTTGGGAAGAGTTAAGGGAAGTAGCCAAAAAATTGACCATAGACCGAAATGGTGATAACAGACCTGAACAATACGGAATGTTATTGCCTTTAGGAAAGGAAGAATGGACTGTCTTTAGTTGGTTCCCCTTTTTATTGACCACTGGTGGAGAGATTGTAACAAATAATCGTCCAAATTTGATGAATGCGGGAGCGATCGCAGCCTTAAAATTTTGGCAAGACATATTAAAAGATGGTTCAGCAACCCTCTCCTCTCCAGAGCGAGGTTATGAAGAAGACGCTTTTATTGCAGGTCGCGTTGCAATGCAGATCACAGGCCCTTGGACTTATATAATGAAGTCCAATGTTGACTTTGAAGTATTCCCCATACCTGCAAGTGTGAAACCTGCTACGGTGACAGCCACTGGAAATATGTATTTGATGAAGACTACGCCAGAAAGAGAGCAAGCCGCGCTCAAATTTTTAGAGTATGTTTTAAGTGAAGAATTCCAAACAGAATGGAGTATGGGGACGGGTTTTTTACCAGTTAACATCAAATCTGTCCAAAGTCAGGCTTATCAAGAATTTCTCCAGCAAAAACCTGTCTTGAAAGTCTTTATTGACCAAATGTCTATATCAGGTTCTCGACCAATCATTCCTGGCTATAGTCGCTTGTCTGACAGTTTAGGGCGAGCCATCGAAGCCACTATGCTAGGCGCATCTCCAGAAAAAGCACTCAAACAAGCTCAAGCAAACCTCGATTCAATTTGGGATTCCCTACAATCTAGATGAAATGTAAAATCCTAAATTAAGGCTTCCTTTTTACCCAGAAATTTCACTCCGGCGGTGTAAATTTTTTTTCAAGGTACACAAGCCAATTGCTGGTATAATTCCCAAGATTATTGCTGTCAATCCTTGTCCACTCCAATACAATATAAGACTCCGATTAGCTTCTGGAATCAGGTTTTGCACAATAAAAAGCAACCAAACCAAAATACTAATTAATAAGAAAGAGATTGAAGGTAAAAAATTCCACCACCAAATCCCTGTTGTATATCGCCTCAGTACCAGCCATTGGCAAAGCCCCAGCCAAATACCAGAAATTATATATGCGATCGCAGACACAAATGCAAAAATAAAAGTTTGTTCAGGAGATAAAGTTTCATTTAACGATAAGGCAATAGTTGAAATATAGTTAATCCAGGCTGTAGAAACGCCGTTGGCAATTAACCAACCTACACTAGTAGCAAATAACCACTGCCAACCTGGTAAATATCGGTAAAGGACAAGGCTTTGGTCAGCAGCGAAAATTACAGCGAATACAACATTACTGATACTCCTGACCAAAATATTCCATGTTTGTGGTTGGATAACAACACTAGGTGAGCTTTGGAGAATAATTTTCTCTAAGGCGATACTAGCAACGCCACCCACAACCCATCCGATCAGGGTCATTAAGGTAAACTGAATAAAGAACCTCTGTCGCTGCGATCGCGGAATCAAAAACTTTCCTGGGTTAGGCTCATTATTAGCAGATGCAACATCATCGGGACTGTTAGAGTCAGTTTGCATATAAAGTTAGGGGAGTAGAGAAAACACAAAAGAGTGACGAAATTCTTTTATATTCCACTTTCATTGTTAATTCTTGTTTTATCCCTCTCTCGACCCCGATTGCCCTTTTGAGGTAAACCTGCTGAAAAAGGGTAATCCCAGAATGATAAGCTAAACAGTGGCATAAAAATGTGACTTAGGATGAAGTAATAAATGGGTGTTTATTCAACGACTCCTCATCTCTTAAGGGCTGCTCGTGGTGAAGTAGTAGATCGTCCCCCTGTATGGATGATGCGACAAGCGGGACGATATATGAAAGCATATCGAGACTTAAGAGAAAAGTATCCTTCGTTTCGCGATCGCTCCGAAATTCCGGAAGTAGCAATTGAAGTTTCCTTGCAACCCTGGAAAGCCTTCCAACCAGACGGTGTAATTTTATTTTCTGATATTGTCACCCCATTACCTGGTTTGGGGATTGACATGGATATTGCCGAAGGTAAAGGGCCAATCATTCACTCGCCCCTCCGCACTCAAGAGCAAATTGATCGTCTGCATCCCTTAGAACCAGAAGCAGCTCTACCATTCATTAAGACAATTTTGCAAGCGTTGCGCTCCGAAGTAGGCGAGAAATCGACAGTGTTAGGCTTCGTGGGTGCGCCGTGGACTTTAGCAGCTTATGCAGTTGAGGGAAAAGGTTCTAAAACCTATTCCATCATCAAAAACATGGCATTCTCAGACCCAACGATACTGCATCAACTGTTAACTAAATTAGCAGATGCGATCGCCATTTATGCCCGCTACCAAATTGACTCTGGCGCTCAAGTTGTGCAAATGTTCGATTCTTGGGCGGGTCAATTGAGTCCTCAAGATTATGACACCTTTGCTCTCCCTTATCAGAAGCGAGTTTTTCAGCAAATCAAACAAACTCATCCTGAGACACCTTTGATTTTGCTAGTTAGCGGTAGTGCAGGTGTGTTGGAAAGAATGGCACAATCTGGCGCTGATATAGTCAGTGTAGACTGGGCAGTGGATATGGCAGACGCACGGGCAAGATTGGGCAAACAAGTCAAAGTTCAAGGAAATCTTGACCCAGGTGTGTTATTCGGCTCTAAAGAGTTTATCCGCGATCGCATTCATGATACCGTTCGCAAAGCTGGTAACTGGGGTCACATTCTCAATCTCGGCCACGGTGTTTTACCAGAAACTCCTGAAGAAAATGTCGCTTTCTTCTTTGAAACAGCAAAGGAACTAAACCTTGCAGGAGTTAAGGGTTAGGAGTTATGAGTTATGAGTTATGAATTAGGAGTTATAAACTGTTAAGTTATAAGTTTCAAGGTGCAAAGTTATTTTTTTATTCTTAACTTCTCACTCCTAACTCCTAACTTAATTCATAGCTTCTGATTCGGAACTTTTAACTTCATTTTTAACTCTTCACTTTTAACTCTTTACTTTTAAAAAATTTTTTATGAGCCAGAAACGGATTTTAGTGACTGGTGCAAGTGGTTGTGTAGGTCATTATTTAGCAGAAGCCTTAATTAAGGAAACAGATCACGAACTGTATTTGTTAGTTAGGAATCCAAAGAAACTACAAGTTGATACTAACTTCCGTTCAGGTATCAACGTTTTGCAAGGTGATATGCAAAATATTCGCCAATTTGGCGATTTGCTATCCACAATTGATACAGCAGTACTCACAGCCACAGCTTGGGGTGGTGAGCAGACATTTGATATTAATGTCGTCAAAACTATAGAGTTGATGGAACTGCTAGATCCAGAACGTTGCCAGCAGGTGATTTATTTTTCAACAGCTAGTGTTTTGGATCGCTACAATCAACCATTAAAACAAGCAGGGGAGATTGGGACAGATTACATTCGTTCTAAATACGAGTGCTTACAAAAAAAAGAAAAATTAGCGATCGCACCCAAAATTACCACGGTATTTCCCACTGTAGTATTGGGCGGTGATGCGAATAAACCTGATTCTGCTGTCACATCTGGTATTACAGAAGTAACGAAATATATTAATTTGATTCGCTTTTTAGAAGCAGATGGCAGTTTTCACTTTATCCACGGACGAGATATTGCCACTGTAGTGCGATATTTAATTGATCATCCTGTCAAAAATGATCAACCACGTTGGCTTGTTTTAGGTCAAGCACCATTAACTGCTAATCAAGCAGTGAAACAAGTTTGTGCTTATCTGGGCAAAAAGATTTACTTTCGCATTCCCATATCTATAGTATTGGCTAATTTGATTATTGTTCTGTTCCGCATTCGCATGGCTGCTTGGGATAGATTTTGCATGAACTATCGGCATTTCATCTATGAAAAATTCATCAATCCCGATAGTTTCGGCTTGCCAAATTATTGTGCAACCATGACTGATGTTTTAAAAATTAGTGGTGTTAAACGTGCTGATTAATAAAATATCTATTATTTGTTAATGATGGCAGTCATTTCTTGCAAAGTTAAGCCGACACAAGCTGCCAGTTCTTCCAACGCTAATCGTTCGCGTGTGTTTGCTTCTAACATAGATGTTGCAGCTGCAACGTAATCAGCATTAGCAAGATGATTGACATTCTTAGGAAAAGTTGTTTGGGAATAAAGGCTGGCAATGCCGGAGCTTCGAGTAAATTTTTGTATTTGATAAGTGGCAATTAGAGATGCTTGGCTGGCTCGGAGATAGGCAACATAATATTGCACAATAGCTAATCTTTTTTGCTGTCTAGCTTCTTTCCAACGAGCTTGCAAAACAGGAAGCTGCTTAAATGTACTGATGAATTTGATCGGGTCTACTGTGACAGTTAAGGAAAAGCTGTTTTCACGCTCAGATGACGAATCGGGTGATGTTGAAATTGTAGTTAGAGCCGGAGATAATTCGATAGCTACAACATCCCTAAAAGCATTCAATCCCATTGCAGCTTTTGTTTCTAGCACTTGAGCTGAGTTGCTTTCAGCAATAGCTACTAATTGCTCAATGATTTTGAGATCCTACTGTGTAATTTCAGTTTGAAGCAGGTTAGGCTGATTACCATAACTGGACTTATCTTCGGATGCAACTACAGGAAATGTAGTATTGACAAATGTAATGGCAAGGAGAATTTTGAAACTTTGTGCAAAAGCTTTTGAGAGCCATTGTGCGATCATCTGATTGATTTATTCTGAAGCGCTACACTTATTTTTTAATTTGCTTCTCTTTTCACAATACCGCTAAATGAGAATATTTTCTATAAATGTATAGTCTTTTTCAATAAAATAGTCAATATTAAGATGATAAAATCTGTCTGTAAAGCCTTGTAATCAAAGGTTATGGCATCTATTCAGGATTCTAGGCAATTAAGATTCATTACAAATTTTAGTGATAGTATTTAATATCTCTAGCGATCGCCTGTGACAGTTGCATAATTCCTATCGATATGTATTTAGTTTGTAACCTGGTCGTAATTAGAGAAACTAGAAATGTGCTGACTCCTGTTTCAATATGCTTTTCTTTTTGCTGATTTGCTGCAATAATTTCAGTCCCTAGTTGCCCATTTGAGCCAAAAATATCAGTGCTAAAATAAAACAACTTTAATAAAAAGTCAATAGCCCTTTATTTCCGTTAGAGTGGGATAACAATCAAAGTGTGAGGATTGATACTACATGCGAATCTTGTTAGTGTATCCAATATTTCCCAAAACCTTTTGGTCTTATGAAAAAATTTTGGAGTTAGTTAATCGCAAGGTTTTATTACCACCTCTGGGTTTAGTAACAGTGGCGGCGATTCTGCCCCAAGAATGGGAATTCAAGCTAGTCGATCGCAACATCCGCCCAGCAACAGAAGAAGAATGGGCGTGGGCAGATGTGGTAATTTTCTCCGCAATGATTGTCCAGAAACAAGATTTACTTGACCAAATCCAGGAAGCAAAAAAACGTGGCAAGTTAGTCGCAGTAGGCGGCCCCTACCCTACCTCTGTACCTCACGAAGTTGAAAATGTTGGCGCTGATTTCCTGATTCTGGATGAAGGGGAAATTACTCTCCCCATGTTTATTGAGGCAATTCAACGGGGAGACACATCTGGCACTTTCCGCGCTACGGAAAAACCTGATGTGACAAGCACACCAATACCCCGCTTTGATTTATTAGAATTGGATGCCTATGACATGATGTCGGTACAGTTTTCGCGCGGGTGTCCCTTCCAGTGCGAGTTTTGCGACATTATTGTTTTATACGGGCGCAAACCACGCACCAAAACCCCAGCGCAACTGTTAGCAGAGTTAGATTGCCTCTATGAATTGGGTTGGCGGCGGGGTGTATTCATGGTGGATGACAACTTTATTGGCAACAAGCGAAATGTGAAATTGTTGCTGAAAGAGTTAAAAGTTTGGATGGCAGAACACAAGTATCCCTTCCGATTTGACACTGAAGCTTCAATTGACTTAGCCCAAGACGCAGAAATGTTGGAGTTGATGGTTGAGTGTGGTTTCTCGGCGGTGTTTTTGGGAATCGAAACGCCGGATGAAGATAGTTTGCAAATGACCAAGAAGTTTCAAAATACTCGCAGTTCTCTAACTGAGGCAGTGGAAGCTATCATCAGAGCAGGATTGCGCCCAATGGCTGGGTTTATTATCGGGTTTGATGGTGAAAAAGCAGGCGCAGGCGATCGCATTGTCCGCTTTGCAGAACAAGCAGCGATTCCCTCAACTACCTTTGCGATGTTGCAAGCGTTACCTAACACCGCGCTTTGGCATCGCCTGAAAAAAGAAGGGCGACTGCGGGAAAATCAAGATGGTAACATCAATCAGACAACATTGATGAACTTCCTTCCCACCCGTCCCCTGGAAGAACTGGCACGAGAATATATTGAAGCATTTTGTACTTTATATGACCCAGTACAGTACTTAGATCGCACCTATCGTTGTTTCTTAATGATGGGTTTACCGAGTTGGAAAGCGCCAGCAAAAATGCCAGAGTGGGTGGTTGTAAAAGCGTTATTACTTGTAATTTGGCGACAAGGCATCAAACGGGAAACCCGTTGGAAGTTCTGGCATCATTTGTTTAGCATTCTCAAACGTAACCCTGGAGTTATTGAGCATTACCTTGCTGCTTGTGCCCACAACGAGCATTTTCTAGAGTATCGCCAAATTGTGCGCGATCAAATTGAAAGTCAGTTAGCTGAATATCTAGCACAGGGTGCAGAAAAACCTTATGTACTAGTAAAGGAAAAAGCTGAGGAAAAAGCTGAAGCGATAGTCGGTTAGGTGTTGTAACGGTTAATAGTAAGAATTTATTTTCTCTCTTCTGTAACTCTTTTTTTAAGGATTGGTAGAATTACAGTCCATAATTTGAGAGTTACGGAAGCAGTAGTGCTACAAAGTTAGAGGTACTATGAGTACCTCTAACTTTTTTAGGCTAATTTCTAGCTTATAATCGCACCTGCGAAATGTGGGTAATTAGCTGGATATTTCGACTTCAAATGAAGTTTTTCGACGATTTTCCCACAAAATCAATACCTAGTTAGTAACTAGTTCGTCTGGTTTTTTTGCATTTGGCGATCGCGGTGATTTCCGTCCAGAAAGATCGTACAGTAAACCCATAAGTGCAGGTACAACAGTAGGAGTCAAAATCGTAGAAAAAGCCAGACCACCTGTTAAGACAATGCCTAACCCCTGGTATAACTCTGAACCTTGACCTGGTAAAACCGCTAACGGTAACATCCCCAATACACTAGTTCCAGCAGACATGAAAATGGCCCGTAGGCGATCGCTTGTCGCATTATATAAGGATGCATCATAATCCTCACCTGCTTGCTGAAGCTGCAAGGCGCGATCAACCAGCAAAATGGCGTTGTTAACAACCACACCTGTAAGGATCACAAATCCCAAGGCTGTAATCATATCCAATGCCACATTCATTCCCGGAATCAGGTTAGCAATCACTAGGCTCAATAGTGCGCCACTCATACCCATCGGCACTGTTGCCATAATCACCACTGGGTAGAGGAATGAGCGATACAAAGCCACCAGTAACAAGTAAGTAATCAAAATCGAAAATGCAAAGGCAGCAGCTAATTGACCAACAGTTGTTGCTAACTGATCTGCTGAACCTGACAGTTCTAGCCGATAGCCTGTTGGTAAACTGGCACGCAGAGGAGCCAGAATTTCCTCTTCGGTACGTTCTACCAGCGTAGCAAGGGGGGCATCTGGTGCAAGGGAAACAGTGAGACTAATTGAACGCTCTAAATCAACGTGGTTAATGGCATCGGCTCCCGTTGTTTCACGAACTTCGGCAATATCGCCAAGTTGTACTTGTCGTCCTTGTGCATATAAAGGCAATTGTCGTAGCTGCTCTGGCGTTTCCACAGCAGTGTTTTGTAGTTCCACCGAGACATCTAATTCTTCTTTGCCATCAATGTAGTCAGAGGCAACTCGACCACCCAAGGCTGCTTCTACCATCGAACCAATTTCCGCTTCTGAAAGTCCTACTTCGGCGATGCGTTCGCGGTTGGGAATCACTTGTAATTCTCCTGCACCCAATACAAAGTTTGAGCGCACATTCTGAACCCCTTCAAGCGATCGCAATTTCCCGGTAATTTGCTTTTCTAAGTCACCAATCTGATTTAAATCAGCCCCAACAATATCCACTTCAAATTCTTTACCCGGATCGCGGAAGATAGAAATTCGTGTTGGGATTACAAAACGGTATCCAGGAAAGTTACTGCTTTGGGCGCGTAACCGATCCACCATGTCAGCGAGTCCCGTAGTCGTGGCAAACTCTGGTTTTAAGATAGTTGCAATCCCGCGCAGTGCGCCTGGACGGTCAACATACATGATGCGCTCAACTTCTGGTTGCGATCGCAGAAATTTTTGCACAGATTCAGATTGCCGAATCGCTTCGGGGATACTGGTTCCCGGCAAAGGTTCCGCCCGCAATACAACTAAGTTACGATTTCCTTCGGGTAAATAATCGGCAGGTGGTAACAGAAAAATACTAGCTACTAATAAAACAATCGGAATCGACAGCACAATTAATCTGCGACGAATATGCCTACGTCCCAGTGACCAACTAACGGTAGCGGCGAGAAAGTTTTCCAGTTTGCCTTGGAAATGACGAAACACCGCAGAGGTTTTAGCCACCATGCGCTCAAACCAATTACCGCCCCGATATTCTCCACCCTGCATCATTTGCATCGCTTCCGATTGTTTCAGGAACAATCCCGATAGCATTGGTACTAAAGTTAATGCCGCAAATAGCGAGAATAGAGAAGAGGCAGAAAGAGTGATCGCCATATCGGTGTAGAGTTGTCCTGCTTCACCCGTCACCATTAACAGCGGGACAAACACGACTATGTTACTCAAAGTAGAACCGAGCATTGCGCCCCAGACTTCCTGAGTACCATCGATTGCTGCCCGAAGTGCGTTTTTGCCCTGCTGCATATGGGTAAAGACATTCTCAATTACAACAATTGAGTTATCCACCACCATGCCCACAGAAAACGCTAGTCCTGCCAAACTGATGATGTTCAATGTTCGTCCAAATGCAGACATAACAATGAATACAGCAATTGTGCCAATAGGAATAGTTATGGCAACTACAGCAACGGTTCGCATCGAACCCAGGAATAGCAACAAGACAATTATTGCTAGCAATCCACCACTAACCAAGTTCTCTTGAACGAAAGCCACAGATTGGTTAATATATTCGCTTTCATCGTAGTTGTAGACAAAGCGAATTCCTTGATTTTCCCTGTCGAACTCAGTTTGTAATGCTGCAATTTCCGCCCGGACACCTTTGGCAATTTCAGGCACATTCGCCCCAATTTGACGAATCACACCTATCGCCACCGCAGATTTGCCGTTGAACATTAACGCACTATCTTGCGGTTTGCGTCCCATCTGTACTTGTGCCACATCTCGCAAGTAAACTGTGCCCGATTGGTCACGTCGCAGCACAAAGCCTTCAATTTGTGATAAATCTTGCGATCGGCTGATTGTGCGGACTCGATATTCCCGTCGTCCTAGAATTAATGGCCCACCCCGAATATCGCGGTTGTTTTGTTGAAGAACTTGTACTACATCGCCAATTGCCAGGTTGCGATCGCTTAGTGCTTTCGGATCAACCTTCACCTCGACTTCTCGTTCTTGTCCACCCACTAACAAAAATTGTCCAGTTCCTTCGACTCGCCGCAAACGGGGAATCACCACTTCGTCTGCTAAGTCCCGATAACGGTCTGCATCTGGTTTAAATCCTTCTTTGGTATCAAAGGGAATCCACATCATCGGTGAACTGTTACCACCCACCAGTTCTACATTCGATTCCTGCGCTTCTGGAGGCAAGCTTTCCACCTGTTGCAAGCGGTTGAGAACATCTATCATCCGTTCTCTGGCGTTGGCATCCTGAGCAAATTCTAAGGTAATGCTGCTGCGTCCAGCACGAGAAGTACTGCTAATTTCTTGGACACCTAGCACCTCTTGCATCTGTTCTTCGATGGGGCGGGTAATCAGGTCTTCTACTTCTGTTGGCCCTGCGCCCGGATAGGTAGTTGTGATCGTAATCTCAGGGCGATCGCCTCCTGGTTGCAATTCTAGGGGTAACTTTAGTAGGGAGAACACCCCGAACATTCCTAGCAAGCAAAACAAAACAAAAGTTCCATGTCGCCAACGAACGGCGGTTTCAATAAAATTCATATTAATTAGTAATTCAGAAAGTCATATTTAAACTGGGTTTCCAGTATTTTGAAGAAGGAAAGTTAAAGGAGAAAGAGACGATTCTTCCTCTTTAACCGACTTCTGCAAGAAGTCTATGGAAGTGTGGTACAACCTATGTTTTAACAAGAGAGGTAGGAGGATTTGATGGACTGGAATTAGACTGGGTTGAAGCCTCATCTAAATTACAACCTCCTGCCTTCTGCCTCCTGCCTCCTGCCTCCATCACGTTGGATCAACTATCTTTACAGGCGCACCATCTTGCAATCCATCACCGCCACGTAGCACAATGCGTTGACCGGTGCGTAAAGTGGGATGAAAAATTGCGACATTTTTACCCATGTCAGAAACCATCTCGACTGGAATTTGTTTAGCTTTGCCGTCAGCAACTGCAAAAACTAGCCACTCGTTTTGCCTTCTGGTTAATGCATCTCGTGACACCACAAAGCTAGAGCGGTTCGAGGGCATATTTAGGTTGCCTGCGATCGCCATTCCTGGTATTAATCCTGTGGGGGGTTTGTTAATTTGGACACGCACACGCTGGCGACGGGAAGCAGTTTCGGCAGAAGGGACTACAGCAGTGATGGTGGCGCGTTGTTTCCATTGCGGTAGGGCGCGAGTTGTGAGATCGATTGTCATACCTGGGGTAACTTTACCACTGAGTTCTTCGGGTAACTCTAGGAAAATATCGAAGCGATCGCCCGCTACTAAGGTGACAATTTGACCAGAACTTTGTACCAAATCACCGTTACTGATATGGCGAGTCTGCACTATACCCGATTCTGATGCCAAAATTCGAGTTCGCTGGCGGGCTAATTCTGCTTGAGCTAAGGTGGCTTTTGCTGCTTCTACATTTGCTCGTTGAGCGGCAATTTCTTCTTGAATCGGCCCAGCTTTCGCTTCAGCAAGTTCTGCTTCGGCTTCTAATCGTTCTCCTTGGATGTTAGCCAATTGTGCTTGGGCTTCCACTAACAATCTTTGAGATAAAGCGCCCTCTTTAACAAGATCGCTAGTACGTTTCAGGTTATCCCGTGCTTCCAGTTCTCGCGCCTTCGCAGATGTAACAGCCGCTTGCCGTTGAGCAATGATTTCAGGACGAGTACCAACTTCCAAACGTGCCAGATTACTTCGTTGTTGTGCCAGTTGCGCTCGTGCTTGGCTAATTGCCAATTGCTGATCGGTATCATCAAGTAAAGCGATCGCCATGCCTATTGTCACGCGATCGCCCGGTTGCACTGAAATTTGCTTGACAATTCCACTAGTTTGAGCGCGGATTGTTGACTGCTGAGTGGCTTCTACTTGTCCCAACAACTGGACACTTCTTGTAGCACTTCCAGTTGCCAGAGAGATTGTTTCAATTGGTTTTGGAGGTGGCCCTTGCTGTTGTGCAACAGAAGAACGTGGTGCGCCACCAGGAGCGAACATCCGCCAGAGGATAATGCCACCAGTTGCCAGAAATAAAATCAGCAATCTCCAGAACCAAGGTTTACGCGAACGAGTAGGTGCTAACTCAGAAGGCACAGAACTATCTGATTGGGTTTCAACCGTTGAAACTTGATTTTCAGAAGTATCCATAGCAATTAACGGTGGGCTACTGAGGGTTAAGGGCTAAAAATTAACCTTTGAAAGTGAACAATGAATAGTCAAATGTTCGCTATCAACAGTCAATTATTTAGATATAAGTAAAATTACGTTACCTTTCTTGTAGTTTATTAGATAAATATGACAAAGAAATGTCAAGGTTAGTGAGTGTCATTTGTCATTCGACTCAACTATTAGTTCTTTAACGCGATCGCGTGGTAAGCCTAACTCTTGACTAAGAGCAGTTTCAAGTTTACTTATATCAGTTATTGGAAATTCAAATACTATCCTTGTAAGAACTGAGTTATTGGTTTTAACGTTAACCCGTGAAATTCCTTTTTCGGGGAGAATTTCGACCTTAATCGCTACTATCCTTTTCATAATCTGTCGTGCCGATTGAGTATCTGCTAGCAGATATTTTTTAGTGAGATTGGAGCGACTTAAAATCCGATCTCCTACAAAGCCGCTCCCCAGCCAAAAAACTAACCCAATCAATGGCAAGGACAACCAAAACACAATGCCTAACGATCGCAACGCTTGAAAAAGTTGAAGTTGCTGCATGGAAGGTATAAGGTTGAGTGTTTCCCCTCGCTTTTGCGTCATCCTTTTACCTTAATCTAAAATTAGCAAGGAAAAATTACGGCAACCTGAGCAAATGGGATGTTGATCTTACTAGTCGAAGATGACCCATCGCAGTTAGAGCCACTACGGGCAGCCTTATTAAAGGTGGGGCATACAGTTGATGCGATCGCTGATGGGGAAACAGCACAGTGGTTTGCTTTTCGCAAAGACTATGACTTGCTGATTCTAGATTGGATGTTGCCTAAAGTGAGTGGCGTAGAATTGTGTCAAGTATATCGACAAGCAGGTAAGCTGGCTCCTGTATTGATGCTGACGGCGAAAGACACGATTTTAGATAAGGTAATGGGTTTAGATGCTGGAGCCGATGATTACTTAGTAAAACCTGTGGATGTTCTAGAGTTATTGGCACGAGTTCGGGCGCTAGGACGGCGATCGCCCATGTGGCAAGGAGATATACTTAGCTTGGGCGAGTTGGAACTTCATTTATCCACTTTGACGCTCGAACTTGGTTCGTTGACAACTCAACTTTCTAGCCGGGAGTTTCAATTGATGGAGTATTTAATGCGTCATCCCCGTCAGGTCTTATCTCATAACCAGATTGAGCAAGCCCTTTGGAGCTGCGGAGAGGAACCAGAAAGTAACGCGGTTACTACCTTGGTTCGCCGCCTGCGCCAGCGCCTACAGACTATTGGTGTCAAAGATTGGATAGAAACAGTGCATCGCATGGGCTATCGAATAAATCCTCCAAATTTGTGAAGGGATGAGGGAGATGAGGGAGGGATAAAAATTAATAACCAGTGCCCAATGACAAATGACAAATGACGAATGACAAATGACTAATGATTAATGACTAATGTTTGATCATAGCCGTCGTAATCTTGCTCACTGGTTTGCCCTGTCAATGGGTGGAATTTTGTTCGCTTTTGCAGGGGTGGGCTATTGTCTGAGTGTAGAAGAACAATTGCGGGTTTTTGACGACGAACTATTTTCACAAAGTAAAGCCTTCGCTACTAAAACCCAATACTCACTTTATCAAAGTCAATGGCAAAATCAGCGCACCCAGACTCCTGTAGAAAGCGGTGTATCGTTGAATGGCGGGCTAATCTACGCACGGTGGTATAACTCTAATAAACAACTTTTACAGTTTATCGGTTCATCAGGTGGCAAACAGTTGAGCGCGAAACCTGGATTTCAAACGTTAGAAGTACCAGTAGGCTCAGAATCATCTAGTACAAAAACCTGGATTCGCCAAGTTACACTTCCTGTTTTGGAAGGTAAGGTGCTGATTGGCTACTTCCAAACAGCAACTCCAATGAACTCTCTACGCATTGGACTGAACCAAGCCCGCTTGTTTCTGACTTTCGGGGTTCCCGTGACCTTTGGTGTAATAGGTATCACAGGTTGGTTTTTGGTTGGATTGGCAATGCGACCAAGCCTTCGTGCTTATCAGCAATTGCAGCGATTTACAGCCGATGCTTCTCATGAACTACGCACACCCGTTGCTACGGTATTGAGCAATGCTCAAGTTGCCCTGATGCCTCCCGAAGACCCCTTGGAGCAAAGATTGCGGTTGCAAAATATCGTCCGAACTGCTAAGTCCATGAGTACGCTGATCAATGATCTGCTTTTTTTGTCGCGTTATGATGGCTCGCTTGCAGAAACCGTATTAAAATCCGTTGATTTGTGTGAAATATTGCGATCGCTTGCTCAGGAGTTCGCAGCCCTTGCTCCTGCCCGAAGTCTCAATTTCAATGCTCACCTTCCAGAGCATCCGCTCATTTTAAAAGCCGATGCTAATTTGCTCAAACAAGCTGTGATTAATCTACTGACTAATGCCTTTAAATACACACCAGCAGACGGTAAGGTACAATTACATCTTTTTATCCAGTCTCACTACGCGGTAATTCAGGTCAAAGATAACGGGATTGGTATTCCATCGACTGATTTGCCACATATATTTGATCGTTTTTATCGTGTAGATACTATCCGATCTCGGCAAACAGGCGGCTTTGGACTCGGACTTGCGATCGCTCAACAAATTGTGCAACGATCCGGTGGGCAAATTACTGTAAATAGTATGCTAGGTCAAGGCTCCACATTTCAAATTAGCCTTCCCCTGAAACTTTGATTCTGACTCACTTCGGCTAAATTCATCGGCCTCCTAAATTCTAGCTTCTGAATTCTTCACCTATTGCGATCGCGTTCTAAGTCATCAATCACTTTTTGCAAATACCACTCGTCTGACATCCCAGGATAATAATTTTGCTTTTGCTGAATTAATCGTTCGGCAATTTCCCAATATCCTCCAACCATTCGCAAAAGTCGCTGACGTAGCAGGTTATCTTTTTGCTTTTTTGACTGTGGACTAAATTTTTGAATTTTTTCTAGGCTACTTAAGACTTGTTGATAATTTCCCCAATCTTCTTGTTCACAAAAAATACTTGCCGCTCGTTGATAATCTTCCAGAGCACTTTGTATTTCTTCTATGCAAGTAAAAGCAATGCCGCGATTGTAGTAAGCTTGAGCATCATCAGGGTTTATTTGCAGCGCTTGGGTATAATCTTTTATTGCACCAAGATAGTTACTCATTGCCCGATAGGCATTGCCTCTGGCAATATAGATTAAAGGATCTTCCGGTTGCATCTGGAGTGCTTGGTTAAGATCCGCGATCGCACCTTGATGATCTCCCAATACAGAACGTGCTTTACCTCGGTTGCGATAAACAATTGCATCTTGAAAATTTAGTCCCAATGCTTGATTAAAATCAGCGATCGCTTCTCGATAATTCCCCATTTTGCAACGCACAACCCCACGGCAGCAGTAAGCTTCGGTAAAGTAAGGTGTCAATTGTAAAGCATGATTAAATTCCTCAATTGCTCCAGCGTAGTCTTTTCGCCTAGCTTTTTCCAATCCTCTATTGTAGAATTCGTCATTCATGGCATTTGTTTAGTTGATTGAGTTAGTTAATATTTTAATTATTCAGCGTGCCTTTGCTTCATTCTTGTGTATTGAAAAATGCATCAGGAAAAATCTGTGGTTACTCTGGACTTCTGCTTCCGGTTTGTGAAGATATCGGACTAGCTAACAGGGCTAACGAGCAAACATATAATATTATTACTTACACATTTATTATATGTGGACTGGATACAGTTCCGATTCTAGGTAATATAACGATAGAAAAAATTATAGCTTTATTAATTTATATGCCAACTTTAGCCATCAAGTTAAATCAACCACTATCAGCACGATTATTTCCAATTACAAATAAAAAACTGGGGAAATGACTAGATTCAATTCCCCATGTTTCGTAAATTGCAAAATATTTACAGTTGACTAGAATTATTCTGAAAGTAAGCTAGGAGAAGTCAGTACAAAAACATCCAAGCTTCCTTGAGCATCAGTCTGTGGTTTGATGGGATTGCCAAAGTGGAAAAATTCATGATCGTTAACCAATAATAGTTCGCCCGGATTTAGAACTTTGCTAAACACAGGTTTTTCCTTTTTGGCAGTATACAAATGTGCTTCTCCACCTTGAATATTATTTCTATCTACTGAAAATATGCCAATAAAATCAGTACCATCTTGATGGATACCTTCAGGCGCTAGATTGCCAAAATTACCTGGTGAACAAGTAATTCTAATTTGATGAACTCCGATTTCAGCTTCTGGGTGGAGCTTACAAGAATCACTAAATGCTAAAACAAGATTTTTAAAAATATCAAGCTTTATGAGTGCATCATCTAATTCTGCAAACTCTCTTTTGATGTCACCCATTAATGGATTTTGCTCTTTACTTTGAAAGAAGTAGCCATGAGGTAATTTGATTAAACCATTTCCAGAAACTATAAACCGAGATAATCTTCTCGAACGATAGTTGCCTTTGATATAAGGGTCAATAGGCATATTACTAAAAAATGGCTTGAAACCTTCTGGATTTATCGAATTTACCTTTCTTAGAGTGAACAGAAAAGCATATTCTAATTCCGTTGCTGTCCCCAATTTTTGCATAGGATTTACCTCCTTGCATATTGAAATTCTCCCGGATTTTTCTTTATGGGAGACTTATAATACTTAGTGTATGCTACTTTTTATTACTATGTTGTTAATTTGACTACAAAAATTGACAATCTATGATATATAAAGTTACTCAAATTCTGCCGCAGGGCGGAGTAGCTGTTGAAAATATCTGCTATTGAGAGGTAGATAGGTAAGGAATCGACGTATATTTACTAGCAGCAACAAGGTTTTTTTATAATGATAAATTGGCTTTATCGCTACCCACCCTTGTATCCGGGTATTTTACTCAAGCGTTACAAGCGGTTTTTTGCTGACGTTCAACTTGCTTCTGGCGAAATAGTGACAGCACACTGTCCAAATACAGGGCCTATGACTGGAGTATCAACTCCCCAAAGTGCGGTACAACTTTCCAAAAGCGATAATCTTAACCGCAAATTGGCTTACACCTTAGAACTAATTCAGGTACATGACAACGAACCGACTTGGGTAGGCATAAATACTTTTTTGCCCAATCGGATTGTAAAGCTAGCTTTGACGAAACACCTTTTCCCAGAATTAGGCAACTATAGCCAAATCAAGGGCGAGGTAGTTTATGGACTAGATAAAAAAAGTCGAGTAGATTTTTTCTTGACGGGGAGTGATGAGGAACGCCCGATTTATTTAGAAGTGAAAAATACAACTTTATCTGAGGGAAGATTAGCTTTATTTCCTGACACGGAAACTACAAGAGGACAAAAGCACCTGCGAGAACTAATGGCGCTACTACCTCTAACTCGTGCAGTGATGTTTTACTTTATCAATCGTGGTGATTGTACTGAGTTCTCGCCTGGCGATCGCACTGATCCTATATATGGTAAATTATTACGCGATGCGATCGCTCTCGGTTTAGAAGTCTTACCTTGCCGTTTTGATATTTCCCCCGAAGGTATCCGTTATTTGGGTTTGGCAAAACTAAAAATTTGATTACACCTAATTAAATATAAACGCATAAAACAATAAATCCATCTAGACAGTATCTAGATGGATTTATTGGTAGTTGGTGTTTACTAAAAAACATTCAACCAGACTGTAATAGAGAAACGACTACAGATAGTCGCCGCCCCAGAAATAGCATTAGCTATTCTGACGTTTGCTTATGCAGGAATCAAAACTGTGTCAATTACGTGGATGACACCGTTATCAGCAGCAACATCTGCTGCTGCAACAGTTGCATCATTGATTT
The DNA here is from genome assembly GCF_014696655.1 of Nostoc sp. FACHB-888. NCBI lineage: Bacteria > Bacillati > Cyanobacteriota > Cyanophyceae > Nostocales > Nostocaceae > Nostoc > Nostoc sp. FACHB-888. Next base: position 117,307 of record NZ_JACJQM010000010.1, read on the forward strand.
TAACGCCATTAGAAGCGTCAATTTTTACATCTGAACCTTCAACTGTTGTAGCTGTCTTTAGCTTAACTACATCAGCAGCTAGTACCTTGCCTGATACAACATGATAGGTCAAGATTTTTGTGAGCTTAGGAATATCTTTCAGTAATGCGTCTACTGTTCCTGCTGGAAGCTTATTAAACGCTTCATCAGTAGGTGCGAAGACGGTAAATGGCCCAGGGCCTTTCAGTGTATCTACTAAACCAGCTGCTTGGATTGCTGCAACTAGTGTGTTGAAAGAACCATTATTAGCGGCGGTGTCAACAATATTGGCCATGTGCTTTACCTAGTTCTGTGTAACTTGTTACAAATCTAAACTATTTATTCAATAAAATCTATCTATCGTTAGACGTAGGGCGAATAATTTTTTTTATTGATAGCATAAATAATTCTCTATAATTCTCTCTCTATATTTTTATACAAGTAGAAAATTATATGTACATTGTCTGAGTGGATGAGTTCCCAGCACTTCTAGGATACGTAGTTTACGCTGCAGGCATTGCTCGTTTTTCTATACATCGGTAGAAGCGATCGCCATACAACCTCAATAAAAAAGGTGCGTCAAGTCGCTTTGCTTTGAATTCAAAATCTAAAATCCAAAATTAAGAATCACCATAAATTTAGTTGCTCTGATTTCATGAGTTTTTGTCGGTTAAATTATACAAATTAAAATCTAGGCGAGGCAATGGTTGATAACTATTTTTATAAAATTTATGTGTCTATTGCATCCAAATCAGATGCAGATATAGTTTTTTTAGTTAATATAAAACCATCATTAAAAAAGGATAAATTTACTTTTGTAATTATCAATATTTGTTGATATTACTAATGATAATATTTGACTGAATATTTTAAAAGCAATATAGAGGTATTGACAAATACAGTAGCCATAAACTAATTGTGAGAAAATAATAGGGGTACAAGTTTAGCTAATTATTGGGTGCAAAATGTGGAGCCATTCGCTAACTGAATTGAACGAAATTTTTTAAACAGTTCGTGAAATCAAAGGCGCATTTACACACAAACTTATAAGGTAGTTAAAATGACTTACGATTCTGAAGATGTACAAAAAATCCTGCAAATAGCGCTCACTCGTAGACAGGAAGGTGAATTTTCACGAGAACAACTTATAGAAATGGCATCTGAGTTAGGTATTTCTTCTGATATTTTGGAAAAAACTGAAAAAAACTGGTTAATTCAACAAGAAGAGGAACGCTCAAAACGTACATTTAATGCTTTCCGACGCAGAGCATTTGGGACACACTTTGTTTCATTTATAGCTGTGAACTTATTCCTTATTCTTTTGAATCTAATAACTAGTCCTAGTTATTTTTGGGTTATCTTCCCAATATTAGGATGGGGGTTAGGACTATTTTTTCATTGGTGGAGCGTTTATCAGAGTAAATCAGAAGATTACGAGATAGCCTTTCAGAAATGGCGTGCAAAAATTTAACTTTTTCCTACTTTTAAAAATGGGGATTAGTCATTAGTCTTTAGTCATTGGTCATTAGTACCAATGACTTAAATTGCCGTGAAATAAGCTAAGTTGAATTCCTATAAGTTTTTGTGGCGATCGCTTCACTATTCCCTATGACGGAAGTTAGCTGCTTATCTACCAGATGAGAGTAATCTTTCACCCAAAAATGGGGAAATTTCCGTACTTGATACTTTGCTAACTCTACTCTTAGATAAGATTCTCTAAGTGCTTGGATGGATTTAGCTTCATTAGTCTGTAAATCTGCTTGGGGCATGGCTTTCCACTGCTTCAGCATTACCGAACAAATGATGAGGATAACTTCTGTGTGGCCGTTGAGGCTAATCCAAACCTCTTTAGCAATAAATCTAGGATATTAAGCCAGGGCTATTGTCCAAATTTATGCGTCCTTCTGGATAAAATTTTCTCTTAAATTGGGGGCAACCTTAAACTTGAGTCGTTCTATAAACATACCCTGGGATCTCTGTGTTTGCTAATTTGCCAAAATAGAGATGTAGGCTAGAATAACTGCGCTTTTAGCATAGCTTGATTGCTTACACTCAGGAGCAAGGATCGGCTGGTTTGAAATAAGTAAGAGGAAGGGAGTATGGACAGCAACAACAACTGGTTGCAACAACTAATGATGGTAGGTCTTGGCACAACGTCTATAGTCGCAGAAAAACTGCGCCAAGTCAGTGATGATTTAGTTAAAGACGGTAAGCTCAATCCTGAGCAAGCCAAGGCAGTTATAGATGATATTGCCCAGCAGTTAAAGTCGGAGCAAGGAAACTTCGATGTTCAAATGCAACGGCAAATGCGAAATATGATGCAAGATTTGGGGGTGGCTCGCCAGTCGGAAGTGGATGAACTACGGGGTAGAATTGACCGTTTAGAGCGTCAATTGCGCGATTTAGAAAATAAGCTTTGGCGTTAGGATGTCCTTTCTGATTTAAACTAATTGTGTCCTATTGGTAATGTTTTTGCCAGGATACTTAAGTAAGGAGAACTGATTTTGAAAGCAATTTTCCTCAGCGTGGCGTTCATGCTGGCGTGCGTTGTGCTTTTGGTTGTGGGGCAAGTAGGCAGTAAACAGAATACTGCCATTGCTGCCGAGTTAACCCAAACGCTGCCAGCGCCCACAACTTTAACTGAAAATAATACTCTAATTGCGAGCCATACTATGTCTGATGCTAATGCCCTAACTACCCCCTCGTCCGATGATAATGTCGTAACTACCCCCTCTGGATTAAAGTATGTCGAGTTAAAAGAGGGAACTGGGGCGACTCCTCAACCTGGACAAACGGTTGAAGTTCACTATGTTGGCACTTTAGAAAATGGTACTAAGTTTGATAGTTCACGCGATCGCGGCCAACCCTTCAGCTTTAAAATTGGTGTTGGACAAGTAATCAAAGGTTGGGACGAAGGACTTAGCACCATGAAAGTAGGCGGTCGTCGTCAGTTAATCATCCCCTCAGAGTTAGGTTATGGCGCTCGTGGTGCTGGTGGCGTAATTCCACCCAACGCAACTCTGTTGTTTGATGTGGAATTGCTTGGAGTTAAGTAGAAACTAGGGCATGGGGAATTGGGCATTAGTTTTTCCCAATCCCTAGCCCTCAATTCAAAAGCTAAATTTTTAAATTTTGAAACTTTGTAAACTGTGGATTAAATAAAAGTTTCGCAGTACCTGTAGGCCCGTTGCGGTGTTTAGCTATAATTACTTCTGCAATGCCGCGATCGGGAGTATCTGGAGAGTAATATTCATCACGGTATAACATTATTACTAAATCCGCGTCTTGTTCAATACTGCCGGATTCACGTAAATCTGACAACATCGGACGCTTATTAGTACGTGCTTCGACACCTCGACTCAACTGAGATAAAGCAATAACTGGTACAGATAATTCCCGCGCTAAACCTTTGAGTTGACGCGTAATTTTTGACAACTCTTGTACGCGATTATCGCCTGCTCCTTCCATCAATTGCAAGTAATCTATTACAATCAAACCTAATTCAGTTCCAACTTCTGCTTGTAATCTTCTTGCCTGACTACGCATTTGCGTAACTGTAATATTCGGCGTGTCGTCAATATAAATTGGCATCTCCGAGAGGATACCAATAGCACGGCTTAAAGGTTCCCACTGTGTTTGACTCAAGCGGCCAGTTCGCAGATAACTACTTTCAATTTGGGCTTCGCTAGCTAATAGACGTTGCGTCAGTTGCTCTTTGGACATTTCCAAGCTGAAGACAGCAACTGGCAATTTATAAGAAGCAGCAATGTTATGAGCAAGGTTTAAGCAAAATGCTGTTTTTCCCATTGATGGGCGGCCCGCGACAATAATCAAATCAGAACGCTGAAAGCCGCTAGTCATCGCATCTAAATCGTAAAATCCGCAGGGGATACCAGGTAAGGCAATGCCTTGATTTCGATCTTCAATATCCTGAAAATTATTAATTAAAGTATCAGAAATGTGAACTAAACCCGATTGGGGACGTTCTTGAGTTACGCCGAATACTTTCTGTTCTGCCTGATCTAGAACAGTTGGTAACTCGGTTTCTGTCTCGTAACCAAGATGTACAATTTCATTGCCAGCTTTAATCAACTGTCGCCGCAGATATTTTTCCATCACCAACCCTGCTAAGGCGTCGATGTTCACGGCTGACACTGTGCGGTCTACCAGAGTTGCTAATTTATTTCTGCCGCCTATGCGGGCAAGCATATCATGGTCAGTCAGCCAACTTGTGACTGAGAGCAAATCTGTGGGTTTACCTTGGGTGTGGAGCCTCACAGCTGCTTGATAAATATCTTTGTGAGCGCTAATGTAAAAAGCTTCTGGAAGGAGGCGATCGCTAACTCGACTAATCGCTTCTGGATCTAGTAAAATACCACCCAAAATCGCTTCTTCCGCCTCAATATTTTGCGGCGGGAGGCGTAGTTTACCGCCGTAGGCATCGCTACCATCGCCTTTAAAACTAAGTTCTTCAGCCATAAACGATTTTAGTTTTGAGATGAAAGCTAGTTAGGAGTATGGGAGTCATTCAATTTTAGATTTTAGATTTTAGATTTTAGATTTTTTCTTCAATCCAAAATTCAAAATTCCAAATCTAAAATTGGCAAAGTTAGGTATTATTACCCCTGCTCCCTCATCTTTGCGTCCCCGCCTCCCCTCCTGAGTTAACTAGCGACGACTTGAATACCGACTTGTGCCACTACATCAGAATACAGCTTGATTTCGGCTTGATAAGTACCAAGGTGGTTAATATCGGGGATGGTAATGCCACGCCGATCCACTTCTTGATTGGTGGCTGCCTTAATTGCATCTACAACATCTTGAGTGGTGATAGTACCGAAAATTGCTTCGTTTTCACCAACTGGCTTGGCAATTGTCAAGCTGCCAACTTTTTCTAAAGCTTCTTTTTGCTCAAGAGCTTGTTGTCTGAGTTCTAACTGCCGTTGACGCTCTTGCTCACGACGGCGTTCTACTTGCTTGAGAATACCAGGAGTGGCATTGGTTGCCAATTTCTGGGGAATCAGATAATTACGAGCGTAGCCAGGAGCTACTTCCACTAAGTCGCCAGATTTTCCCAGCTTGCTGATATCCTGATTTAAAACTAACTGTACGCGTTTCGCCATCGTTTTTCCTGTAAAATCTGATTAATTCGGGTTTGGGTAAGATAGCTCACAATGTCACTGCTGTATTCCAAGCTTCTTTGCCTACACCCTAAAGCTTACAGATCGTAGCGAAAGAAAGGGTGCGATCGCAACTATTAGTGAGAGAAAAATCTGAGGAGTGGAAAAGATGAACCTTTCTCCAATGCTCAATGCCCAATTCCTAAAAGTTATTTCTCATTTCCCGTATCCGCGCAAAGGTTTGGACTGCATCGCTACTCTTAACAGTTAATTGTAATGATGGCTGATCCCAACGTAAAAAGGGGTTGGTGTGCTTCTCGACACCCAGCAGCGAGGGGATGGTAGCTTCTCCTCGACTACGGTAAGCTTTTACTTCATTGAAGCGTCTATGTAAGTCGGTATTGTCGCCATCTACAGTTAGGGCAAATTGTAGATTTTTTAAGGTGTATTCGTGGGCGCACCAGACGCGTGTATCATCGGGTAGAGAGCGCAATTTGCTCAAAGAGTCCAGCATTTGTGCCGGTGTTCCTTCAAACAAGCGACCGCAACCGCCAGAAAATAAGGTATCGCCGCAAAATAAATCGCCTGTTTCACCAGCTTTTTCGGGAGGGAAATAGTAAACTATGTGAGCGCGGGTATGTCCGGGAACGAAGACAACTTCAGCTATGCGGTTTGCAAACTCGACGCGATCGCCTTGTTGCAAAAACACCTGCTGTCCGGGAATCCTACCACGATCCTCGGCTCCTCCATAAACTATCAGTTGGGGGAATTGTTCTATTAATTGCTTATTACCACCCACATGATCCTTATGGTGGTGCGTGTTGAAAATTGTTACTAACTCAGCCTTTAATTCTGCCAGTTTTTTTAATACTGGTTGAGATTCTGCTGGATCTACAACAGCAGCGATATTTTGTCTGCGATCGTACAACAAAAATATATAGTTGTCTGAGAGTGCCTCAAGACGGATTACCTGCATTACCTTTGCCTCCCTTATGAGTAGATATTTAGTATAAAAAACATCATACTTATGTGAAACTTCGCTAGACGAACTAGCAAATATGACGTTAACTTTATTGAAGCTTAATATCTGAAGTTAACTAAAAATATGCACTTTTCTATAATTTATGACATATTAAAGGCTGATTCATCCTTGCCCTAAAAAAGTTCAAAAGTAAGAGATAGCTTATATTAAAACCATTCTCTAATCTATAAAACCTTAGTTATGAATAATAACAGTGGCAAATTTTTGTCAACAAAAACTAACTAAAATTTTTAGTACCAATAGCTCACATTTTATCAAAATCCCATCCAAAACTATATTAACGTTAGAAACCCTTTATGTACAAAGAATTTCAACAACAGGTAATTTCAGGAATTCGGGATGCCATAAACAACATCCGATATCCAAAGCGCATACTTGTTGTGCGACAGAAAGATCACCAGTCTACATACAATGACTACTTTATTTATTGGGTAAGTCAAAATGTACCTGAAGCAGCACATCTGTTTGAACTCCATTATCTCCCTTGTGAGATAAATGACTGGGATCGTTATGCCCTATTTCTACCTTGGCTACAAGATCCCCTCAAAGAAAGATTTCCGCATATTTATCAATATGCCCAGCCAATAGAAGCAGAATGTAAAAAACGTAACATTCCCATTGTCAATCCTATTGATAACCTCTCAAATTCAATTAAATCATTAGCAGCACAACGGATTGGTAGCATAAAGGGCATTCGCACCGCTAAGACAGTGCCGATTACCGATCCAGAAGATTTCAAAAAGACACAAGCAGGATTGTCAACTCCTTTCTTTATCCGTGAAGACTGGGTGCATGGCTGCCAAATCTTTTTCGTCCAAAATCTTGATGATTTGGCAAACATCCCTTTTGAAAAGTTTATTGCGCCTATTGCAGTAGAATTTCTGGATGTTAAGGGAGAAGATGGTTTGTATCGTAAGTATCGCTACTTCGCTATGGGAGATGAAGGTATCCCTGGCCCTTTAATGGTTTCCAAATCTTGGGAAGTACGCGACAACGATAATCGCGTAATTAATGAATCAATAATAGCAGAGGAGATTGCTTATTTCAGTGGAGAAGACCCCAATCACGAACTTTTGCAGCAAGCACGCAAAGCATTAGGTTTTGATTTTATGGCTTTTGATTACAGCTATGACGAACAGGGAAAGCTCATTGTGTGGGAACCAAATCCTTTCCCAGTAATTTGGGGTTCACATGACGGTGATCCTGATAAAAAGTATGCATTGCCATCAATAGACCGCATCTATACAGCACTCCTCAAATATTACTTGCAGCGTGCCAACATTTCAATCAAAATACCAGCTTAATTTATTTTCCTCTAATTAATTTTCTCCAACGTGAATTTTGAACTATACCTTTTCAACAAGAATGTTTAATCAATGACTCCACTTGTTTCAATCGTTGTTACCTGTTTTAATCAAGCTAGCTATCTAGAACGCTCGGTTAAAAGCGTACTATCGCAAACATTTACCGACCTTGAATGTATTATGGTAGATGATGGCTCTACTGATAATACACAAGAAGTAGCTCAACAATTGATCAGTTTAGATTCAAGAGTTAGTTACTTCTATAAGGAAAATGGCGGAGTATCATCAAGTCGTAATTTTGGCTTTAAACAGGCACAAGGTAAGTGGATTAAGTTTCTAGATGGGGATGATTGGATTCACAAAGATAAAATTAAATTTCAATTAGATCATTTAAGTACCTTAGATGTTCAAGAAAATATTGTTTTATATACAGATTATGAACGGGTATTTATAGACAAAGAACAACAAATTATTAACAGACAGGAAAATATAGTCGGTTCTTTATCAAGAGAGCAATTGATTGAGCGATTACTTATCCCTGATTTTTTAGCTGATTCTCCATTTCCCTTGCTTCAGCAAGGTTTATTGATGGATAGAAATGTCCAATACAAAAAAAAATTTGATGAGCGCTTAAAAGCTTTGCAAGATAGAGATTTTACAATAGACCTTTTAATTGCCAATGTTAATTTTATCTATACACCTATGATAGGAGCATATTATACAAAGCATCAGTCTAATAGAACTAATAACTGGCCTTATATGAAAGCTTATTACATATTGTTCTATGAGACAGTGTGCAGTAAGCATCATGATTTAGTCCCTTTATGCCAAGTGGGCATAAATTTTTTGCTTAAAGAAGCAATTAGAGAAAAAGAGCAAGATAATTTTGCTCGGCTAATTAAAATATTTTCCCCTCCTTTGTATTTATTAAATAAAAAAATCAAGATTAATCATAGGTATTTAGTGAAGCTAATTTATCAAACTAGGCTAATTACTCCCAGTTTTATACTTTATGAGAAATACCGGGGGCCACGCGGTCAAAAATTTATATCTATTTTTTCACAGTTCATCAACTTGTTCAAAAAACCAAAAAGTAGTTATGGTAACAGTGACGAAAGCAACTAATATATGAAAGGAAAAGTTTCGTTAGTTGTAAGTGACTTGTCTGGAGGAGGCTCAGTTCGAGCTTTTTTACTAGCTCAAGTTCTAAAAAAAATCGACTATCAAGTTGAGATTGTAGGATTTTTATTTGGTCAAGAGTTATATGCTATTCCTCCTAAAGGAATACCAGTAGTTGCTATTGATGGTAAAAACTATCCTGAGTTTTTTACTTCAGCTAAAAAACTTTGGCAAAAGCTAGATGGAGACATTATTTATGCAGTCAAACCTAAACCGACAAGTTTTGGTGTGCCTTTACTGCATAAATTAGCTAGTCGTCGTCCTTTACTTTTAGATATGGATGACTGGGAACTTAGCTGGCATGGAGGTTTTGAATGGAAGTATCGCCCTAATCTTAAGCAATTTGCTAGGGACATTTTGAAGAAAAATGGTGCATTAAGATTTCCCGATCATCCACTTTATCTCCAGTGGATGGAAAGTTTAGTATCTCGTGCCAATGGGATTACGATAGATACTGAGTTTCTTCAAAACCGCTTTGGGGGTGTTTATTTGCCCAATGGCAAAGATACTGCCATGTTTGATCCTGATAAATATAACCCAGAGATCAGCAGAGAGCGTTATGGTTTGGCAAAGTATCGAGTTCTCATGTTTCCTGGTGCGCCAAGACCTCACAAGGGAGTTGAGGATGTTTTAATAGCCTTAGATGAGTTGAATCAGCAAGATTTGAAATTAGTAATTGTAGGAGGCAGTCCTTACGATGATTATGATCAGCAGCTGATTCAAAAATGGGGACGTTGGATTATTAAGTTACCAAAGTGTCCTGTTGAGGTTATGCCTGAGGTTGTGGCAGCTGCTCACGTTGTAGTTGTTCCCCAGAGAGATAGCATAATTGCTCGTGCCCAATTCCCTTTAAAGCTAACAGATGGGATGGCAATGGCTAAACCTGTTTTATCCACACGAGTAGGAGATATTCCCGAAATTTTAGCAGAAACTGGTTATTTAGTTGATCCTAATTGTCCCCAACAAATTGCTGCACAGATTCAACTGATATTTGCCGATATAGAACAAGCAAAGGAGCAAGGTAGAAAGGCTAGAGAAAGATGTTTAGAAAAGTACAGCTTAGAAGCGATGGGAGCTACCTTATCTGAGTTAATTTCCCGCTTGTAAGGATGGTGCATGATTATAAATCTATGATTAACCTAGTACCGCAAGACGGAAGTCAAAAGTCAAAAGTATTACAGAATAAGCTCTTTAGGTATTTTTAATGGTCTGCTTATTTACGCCGTACTGTACTAGATTTAACTTCATCAAAAATCTTGTAACAGGCTTAGTATATCTATATACAATAATAGCTCTAACCTGAGAAGCTTTATGTATAGTACTTTTTATAGCCGCTATAAAACTATAAATTTATAATATAAACCCCCAATGTCTAACAGGAAATTACTAGTAAAATTTGCTAAACCTTATCCATTTAGGATCTTTTTGACGATCTTGTTTGGATTTTCTGGCGCTTTATTTAACGGTGTGGGTACGACACTTATTGTGCCAGTAATTCTTCAGATAGTAGGTCAACCTGTAGATTTAACAGGCGCTCCGCCAATTATTAAATCCATTATCTCTCCCTTTGAGCAGGTTCCTGAAAGTTACCGCCTAACGGTGATGGCTGGCTCAATTGTATTTGTAATTATTTTAAAAAATTTAGCTAGCTATATCGGGACTTTGGTGTCGAGTTCATTAACACGGACGTTGACATCAGATATGCGAGAAGCAGGCTTGAAGCTATTACTAGATATTGACATAGATTATTACAGCAAAATGAAAGTTGGTGATCTCATCAACAGTCTTGGAGGAGAAATTAGTCGTGCTGCTAGTGCCATAGGCAGTGTTATAAGGTTAATCATACTGGCAATTACGATTTTAGTTTTTGTGGCTTTGTTGCTGTCAATTTCCTGGCAGTTGACCATTGCCACTACAGTGTTGCTAAGTTTGGTGACGTTAATCAATCAGTACGCGATTTACCGCTCAAGGGATTTTGGTGCCCAGCTTTCGGAGCTGTCCAAAGCTTATTCGATTTCTGTATTAGAAATGCTAAATGGTATTCGTTTAGTAAAGGCAACTGGAAATGAAGACAGAGAATATAAACGGATTAAAAAGCTAATTCGTGATCGAGAAAAAGCAGATTTTCAATCTCAAGTTAATTCTGAGGCGATTGCACCAATTAGCGAGGTTACAGGCATTATAGCTTTAATCGTGATTGTCTTTTTGGGTCGCACTTTATTTGCTGAACAGCTTAGTTTAGTATCAGCCGTTTTGATTACATATTTATTGTTACTATTGCGACTACTACCGTTTATTTCTCAGTTAAATAGTCTTCGGAGTAGTTTTGCTAATACTGCTTCTAGTGTTGATATTGTCACTGATTTTTTACGTCATGATAATAAACCGTTCATGGGAAACGGTACAATTCCTTATGAGAAATTAAAAGAGGGAGTGCATTTTAAGGATCTCTGTTTTTCGTACCCTAATCATCAAAACATAGTACTTCGGGATGTCAATTTATATTTACCACGCGGTACTACTCTGGCTTTGGTGGGTAGTTCTGGTGCTGGTAAATCAACAATGGCAGACCTCTTACCGAGATTTTATGACCTTACATCTGGCTGTATTACCCTAGACGGAATAGATTTGCGAGATTTCGATTTGAAATCGGTGCGGAAGGCGATGGGGATTGTCAGTCAAGATACGTTTCTCTTTAATGATTCGGTGCAAAACAATATTGCTTATGGACGACCAGAGGCTAGTGATGATGAAATTCTCATAGCCGCAAAGCGAGCAAACGCCTATGAGTTTATTAGCAAATTACCTCAAGGATTTGATACGCAAATTGGCGATCGCGGTGTGATGCTATCGGGTGGACAAAGGCAAAGATTAGCGATCGCTCGCGCACTACTGCAAAATCCCGAAATTCTAATTTTAGATGAAGCTACCAGTGCTTTAGATACAGTTTCTGAACGCTTAGTGCAAGCTGCACTCGATGAGCTAAGTCGCGATCGCACAACCCTAGTAATCGCTCACCGCCTTTCCACAGTCCAAAAAGCCCATCAAATCGCCGTTTTAGACCAAGGAAGTGTAGTAGAAATCGGCACCCATGAAGAACTTTTACAAAAAGGTGGTTACTACTCACGCCTCTATTCAATGCAATTTGCTGATCAGGCTGAAACTTCCACCAAAACGAATCCCAGCTTTAACCGAATTTCTCACGAACTGCGGACGAGGCTTAACTCAATGATTGGTTTCCTGGGGCTATTAGTTGACGATCTGGTAGACAATTCCGAAGAAAGGCACGAATTAATTGATGAATCATACAATTCAGCCTTAAGGGTTCTCAACGCCATTGATGTATTAGACGATGTGGTTAACCTGAAAATTAACTGGCAGTTATCGTCAGATATGGATCAAAAGACAAATGACCAGTATCAAAACTTTACTAATATCTCAGATGAGTTTCGCACACGTATCTATCCTATTCTTAGCTCTCTGCGATCGCTAGCCGATAAATTAAAATCCGAACCCCAAAAACAAAATCCATTAATTTTAGAATCTTATAACTCTGCTATTTACCTACTAGAGAAATTAAAGATTTTTGAGGATAGAGTTTAACTTTAGTTAATGTAATTAACAATTGAAAACCTATTATCCAAAACAATGATAAATTTTTCAAAAAAAAATCAATACATTTTTTACACCAGAGAATTATCACTACAACCAGATACAGCACACGAAATTCATGATGTTCTTTGTGCCAACGCAGCGGCTAACTTAGGCTACTCCTCAGTCTTAATGTATCCAGATAAGAAAAAATCTTCTGCTAATCTACTATCGTTAATTTATCTTGAAAAACCCAAAAAGCCTGATAGGGAATTTATAGAATTTTATGATGTTCAAGAAAAGCTGAAAATTGCTGCATTGCCAATGCCTTGGCCTATTGATCAAATAGGTGGTAAATTTACTAATTATAGTACAGTAGTAACCAAGTATTTTTTACCTGTTCATATCCGCCCTAATTCTAAAGTTGTCCACACACGGGATTGGAACTTTGTCAAAGCCGCAGTCAAAAATAAAATTCCTACTATTTATGAACGTCACTACTTTCAAGACCAAAAATATGAGCCAGAAATTGTCCACAGCTCCTATTTTAAAATAGCTATAACTCAGTCTGAACCCATCCGTCAAAGCCTAATAGAATATGGAATGCCACCGGAAAAGGTCATTTGGCTACATAACGGATTCAATCAATCATTTTCAATCAGACGGCCTAAAGAAGCGGAAATATGGCGTAAAGAATTACTTATAAATAGGCGTCAGCATTTAGTTGTCTATTCAGGCGCTTTGTATCCTTTTAAAGGAGTTGATCTTTTAATCGATTCTGCTAAAGAATTGCCAGAAATTCAGTTTGTCATTACAGGAGGTACAGAAGCACAAGTACAAGCATATCAACAACTAGCTAGAGATAAAAATATAGAAAACGTTGAGTTTTTAGGCTGGATACTTCCACGGGAACGATTAGTCAGCTTGTTTCAAGCAGCCGATATTTTGGTTCATCCTCACTGCGCTGGAAAATCAGCAGATTTCACAAATCCAGTTAAGTTTTTTCAGTACATGGCTGCTGGTACTCCTATAGTGGCAACTGAGATTCCACCTTTAATGGAATTCAAGGCATCACCTTTAATTGCTAGTTGGTGTACACCAGATGACCCGCATAAACTTGCCCAATGTATTTTACATACTTTAGAAACCTATCCTCGTAAAATAGATGGTTATGCAGCTAGTATAGATTTTGCCCAGCAATTTTCTTGGGAGAATAGAATTACCAAAATATTAAGCTACATAGAAGAAGCTCAACGTCCACCTATTATGGTGTAACGGTATAAAAACTAACTTAAAACTAACTACAAATAAATACGATTTATGACTATCAAAACTGTTGGCATGATTAGTAGCTATTCAGGTCTTGCTAAAACCAGAGATTGGTTATGGCAACAAACTCCACACCACTTTGGTGTTTGGGACAATATCCAAATGTTGAAAATAGCCCAAAAGCCAGACTTTATGTTGCTATATCAGTTTGATTTTCCCCAACCATCTCCCCAACCATCTTTGTTAGATATTATTCGTAAACGACAAAGAAAACCAGAAATAAATATAGAATCTCTATTATGCGGTGTGCCGAAAGAGCGAATTATTTATTTTCTCCGCGAACCGCCTCTAGATGAAATTGTAGAAATAAATAAACGGAATTATCAGGAAGCTCAAAAGTATTGTGGTCATGTTTCTGGGCCCGATGACTTTGCACCCAATCCCGATTATATGCCGGCTATTTGGTATCATGCTAAATCATTTGAAGATTTAAATGAGATGCCAGTGCCGGAAAAAATTGCCTCGTGTAGTTGGATTACTTCGGGAATTAGCCGGACAGCTAACCATCGCCAGCGTTTAGACTTTTTAAAATCATTGCAAGCCAGCGATACTAAATTCGATTTGTATGGGCGGGACTTACCTGCATGGTCGCCAACAAAAGGAGAACTTGGTCACAAATGGCATGGAATGGCACCATACTACTACAATCTGGCAATTGAAAATTATGCTAATAATAATTGGTATGTAAGTGAAAAACTTTGGGATAGTTTGCTTGCTTGGTGTCTACCAATTTACTATGGTGGCCCGGCTGCTGATAAATTATTGCCACCGGGTAGTTTTTTGCGGTTGCCGAGTTTAGATGAAAAAGGCATTGCATATATCCAAGAAGTGACAGCTACACCTGATGCTTGGTATGATGCCAAAAATGCGATCGCAGAAGCACGTCAGATAATTTTACACAAATTAAACTTGCTTAACTGGTTGTCAAATTTTGTTGATCAACACTTATAAATTATGAATGGTATTTGTACCCTTGGCAATGATTATGTTTTCGATCAACTGGTGGCTTTGCTCAACAGTATCGATGCTATCTTGGGGACGGAAACTCCTGTTTGTATCTATCCTTTTGATGATCAAACACAGCGAATTGCTGATGAAATAGCTAAACGCCCTAATGTATTTCTTTACGATAATCAAGAATCAATCAATCGCTGGGATCAATTTATGCTCTCAGCAGCACCAGAACGATTAAATCGCAGTAAATCTCGCCTTTATGGCGCTCACCGTCGTTTTTGCGCCTTTGATGGGCCATTCGATAAGTTTATCTATTTAGATGCAGACACCTTAGTAATGAACTCTCTCGCAGAGGTGTTTAAAAAGCTCGATAGTTATGATTTTGTTGTCTACGATTTTCAATTTAAAGACGTTAGTAAAATATATAATATTAATTCTCCCAAATTACTAGAAGTTTTCGAGCAAAAGCGCATTGATTCCGAAATATTTTGCTCAGGCTTCTATGGCTCAAAACGGGGCATATTTAACTCAGAACAAAGAGATTTACTGATATCCTATTTACAAAACGGTGAAGCGGAAATTTTGTATGAAGGTGCTGGTGAACAACCACTTATCAACTATATGGTAATGAGGCTTAATCTTGCTATTTATAACTTTGCTCAACAACTACCAGATAATCAAACAACTGGATGTTCTGCCACATCGAAGCACTTTGAGGAACGAGAACATCTTCTTTATGACAGAGGCAATAGGCTAACTTACCTTCATTATATTGGTATTCCTCCTAATATTAATCAAGCCCTTTGTGCTGGAGAAAATATTGAGTTTCCCTATCGAGAGTTATTTCTCTACTATCGTTATTTACACGAACCAGAAAAGCGCCCAGTCTTTAAAAATCCTCCGAAGAATTATAATGAGGCTCCCACACGAAATTTACTTACAAGAGCTTTGCGAAAGTTTAAGTTAATTAACCAAGGATAATTTATGAACAGGGGAATTTATATTGTTGCTAATGACCGCGTTATAGATAATGCGATCGCCTTACTCAATAGCATTCGTTACTATGACCCAGATGTAACTATTTATCTCATACCATTTAATGAAAATTATCATAAGGTAGCAGAGCAGCTTGCTACTTTACACAACGTCCAAGTTTTCCCAAATTTAGAACTTATTGATAAATTTACCAAACGCATCGGAGAAATTTTTGATAGAGATTTTCTCGCTTTACCTAATAAAATGCGTAAACTGGTGGTCTGGTTTGGCCCTTTAGATGAATTTATTTATATTGATACTGATATTGTCGTTTTTGAAAAAATCGTTGATAATTTAGATAAACTTTCAGAAGTCGATTTCTTCTGTTGTGATTACCATCATGCCAATGACAAGCTGCGAAATATCTTTTCCCCATTTGTAAAAGAGCAGCAAATTTTTTCTGATGCCCAACTTCAAGACGTTTTTAATAGCGGTTTTTGGGCTTCGAGAAAAGGAGTTATTACCGAACAACAAATGGATGAAGCTTTGCGAGAGTGTGCCGCACATCGTGAATATTTTGATTTTTCTGAAGGAGTTACAGACCAACCAATTTTAAATTATCTTGTGATCAAACTAATTTCCAAACGTGGAAATCTTGTTAAAATTCCTGGGGGAGGCCCTGGTAGTTGGGCAGGTTCGCAAAATTTCCAGCAGCAAGACTACGCCCTATATGACCGAGGACAACGACTAAAATATCTTCACTGGGCTGGTACGCGAATAAAGACTGGTAGCCCTTATTGGCAATTGTGGGAACACTATCGCTATCTCCATGAGGGCAAATTTGCCTTCATGTCCAAATTGACTCGCCGTTTATTTCCCTTTATTGCTGCCCGCACTTAATATTAGGAGTATCCCAATGATTGATGGCATTTACACCCTAGCGAATGATGTTGTGTATGACCAACTAGTTGCGTTACTCAACAGTATAGAAGCTAATGCTGGTAGACAAATTCCTGTTTGTGTAATTCCATATAATGAGCAGTTAGACAAGGTAAAGGCAGAGATTGTAGGTAGGAATAATGTTACCTTATTTGAGGACTCTGCTTCCATAGCTCGCTGGGAGGATTTTGGCACTCGTATCTGGAAAGCTCATCCGAGAGCGTTAAAACTGTGGAAAGAATATGGTTTACCAGACAATTATCGCATAGAAAGGCATCGAAAACTTTGCTGTTTGGATGGGCCATTTGACAAGTTTATCTTCTTTGACGGAGATACTTTGTTGATGAAATCACTCGATGATGTTTATCAAAAGTTGGATGAATATGATTGGGTAACAAATGACTTTCAATATAAATCGGATTTGAATTATATTTTTAATTGGACAGAAGATAAGCTAAGAAATATTTTTTCTATAGAAGATATCAGCAATCGCGTTTTTTGTTCTGGCTGGTTTGCTTCTAAAAAGAATGTGTTTAACGATGCTAATTTAGCCAATCTGCGAGAAAAACTAGAAGCAGGTGAAGCTGATGCACTGGCATGGGCAGATTCTGATCAAACAGTTCTGAACTATTTAGTTTTACGTAGTGGAATTTCTTACTACAATTACGCTTATCAAGGTACAGGAACTGGTTGTCATTGGGCTTCTAAATTTGATGTTGTAGATAATATCCTTTACGATCAAGGGCGTAAATTAACATACTTACACTATATGAGTATATCTTCTTCTGATTTTACAATGCTTTGTGGAGGTCAAAATGTTGATATTCCTTACCGCGATGTTTTCTTATATTATCGCTATTTAAAATCACCTGAACAACGTCCTCCAAGATTTACGCGCCCAAGCCAGCTAATGCTTCTGCAAAACTCTACTAGTAGTTTTATTCAGCAAAGAGTCAATAACATTAAGTTAAAGTATCGTAACTTAAAGGATAGAATTAATGGGCACTAATAACAAAGCAAAGCTATGCCAATTAAATCAACTTATTGATTAGCCTTTGCATAGGTGAAAGTTGTCCATTTTCTTTGTTGAGCCAAGCAGTAGTATCAAAATGCTTTCTGGAAATGTCATATATAGTTGCTCCATTTATCACATAATTTTTAACAAATATAGTAGATTTAAGTTGAAAATGTTATTTGGCTGTGAGACAGATTTTAGGTTTGTCATATTAAAGTTTTTAATAGGCTAAAACAGATGGTTTTTATAAAATTCTATCGGTAATAGAAATTAAAGTTACTCAATGTCGCAAGTCTTAAACACAACGACCGATAGTAATAGCTGATAAATTTATTTAGTTTACGTGCCAGCTTTTGAAAAATTGAATTTTGGCGGTACTCAATGGCTTCATGCTGTTGAAAATATATTAGCGTTGTATCTGGATTCGCTTGTCCCTTTTTGATTTTCTGGTGTTCTACCCAATCTTTGAAATAGACAATACCATCCATAGCATCCCATCGAACTGGTAATCCAGCCTTAGCAGCAGCTAATCCTATTGCATAACCCTCAGCATTATAAAAACCATTTAACTCACAGTAAAGTGCAATATTTTCCCAGTGCTTGATAAATTCTATTTCCCGTCCATCTTGCCTTGTCACTACAAATAACATTTCCATCACAAACTGGATATTAGTATCTTCTAAATCCAGGTTTAGCTTTTGTGCTAGCTTACTGAGAATGGTCAAATCTCTAGCTCTATTTGCCTTGTAAGCATCATTTACGGAATTAATATATGCGTGATTATGTTTGATAATACTGGTACAACTTTTTGCTGTTATGCCAGGAAGCCATTTCATCTCTGGTTGTAACTTATCTAATATTCTGATATCTGCATCGACAAATATACAAGTATTAAACAGTGATATTGCTTTGGCAATTACAAACCTTTTATCGTGATAACAACCAATACTCTGTTGTTCATGTTTAAATGCTAAAACATTAGAGTATTTTTTAAATTCTTGTGGTTTATCTGTTAGTACAATTAAGTATATTTCCGGCGAATGTTTTTCAATATCTTGAGCTAATAGTAAAGCATGAGAGCGATATCTTTCACCCAAAGCTAAAGTACAAAAACAAGCGTCTGGTTTTTCCTGTTTCATAATATTTTATTATTAAATAAAATTCGACTGACAACTAATATCAAAAATAGTCTCGAGACAGCAGAATTTACAGCCTATCCAGATTTAAATTAAATACTATATTTACATATATAATGTAGATGCTGACTACTGTAATAGTAGTTATTTTATCCGATTACTAAATCCCATCCAAGCCCTAACAGATGTAAAGACGCGATTAATTGCATCTTGACAAAGCCTTGACAAATTATCATACCCAAAATATAAATGCTCACCCCCAATGGTAAGCATTTAGGTTGATTTGTATATTAGTGAAGTGTTCTATATCTGAATACAATTCAGTTAACAAGAACTTATAGCTATTTTCAGGTATTTAGACCATGACTGAGGCGCAAAGTAGGGCAATTACTTGGAAAGCACTGTAATCATATTGTTTTAAATTATGGCATAGAATCTAAATCTAAAGATTGCATACCTTCGCGTTCTATAAAGGTCATCATACTTCCCAGCTGCAACCAAACTAGCAAACAAGTAAACAGACTAATTGGTAAACCGACTCCTAAAGCTAAGGAGTTGGGAAAGCCAAATATTGCTAAACCTGAAGACAGAAATAGACAAGTACCGCCAGTTATGCCGATAAATGGAACAAATAATTGTTTTAGTGAAGAACGCGGTTTAGTATTTTCTGTGCGCTCGCTTGGCCATTGCTGCATAATTACTTTCAACGTGCCAGCTAATGCTAAACCAGATGTTAATGCTGTTAAAAAGCCAACAAGTAACAGAAAATAAGGCGGTTGCAGAGGAAAATAATACATGAAAACTCCTGATTTATATTAAAAATTTTTACTTTTTGTTTGTTGGCTGGTTCCCAGCAAAAGGCTCAAGGAATGTAGCGTTTGGGAGGATGGCAGATGCGCCTTGTCTGGATAAGTCTGTTAAAATGCCGATCGCTACATTTAATAAACGATCTGGTTTTATGTCATCTTTAACCAGATTCCACAGGCGTTGGACATCTTCGGTGTGGAGGCGGTCATCTTCGGTGAGAGCAAGCACCAGTTGTCGTCGCAGAAACTTGCCTTCTTCCGAAATTAAAAATTGGAACCCCATCTGGGCCGTGGGCAATACATCAAAGTTGTTATCAGTCCGAGCGATCGCAATTAAATTTTCTAACCGCTGCCACTGAAATTTACCATCTTTGAATAACACATTCAATAATCGTCGCCGTAATGCAGGCGATTCCCCTGTTAACAACCGCCGTGCTATATAGGGATAACCCACTTCAATAATTTTGAAATCTGGGTTGAGGCTAAGGGCAATACCTTCTTGAGTCACCAAGGAACGAATAATCAAAGCAAACTTCGCCGGGACTCGGAAAGGATATTCATACATCAGTTCCGAGAATTCATCGGTAATAGTTTTGAAGTTAAAATCTTTGACATTTTTGCCAATAGCATTTCCTAGCACCGCTTCCAATGCTGGCACAATCGGACAAATATTCGTGTCTGGAGTCAGAAATCCTAATTTTACAAAATCCTCGGCTAAGTCGGTGTAGTCTTTATTCACCAAATGCACTAGCGCATCCACCAGCGTTTCTTTGGTGTTTTCCTCTAACTGATCCATCATGCCGAAGTCAATATAAGCCATACGACCATCGGGTACAGCAAACAAATTGCCGGGATGAGGGTCAGCATGAAAGAAGCCGTATTCTAAAAGCTGTTGCAAACCCGATGTAACGCCAATTTGGATAATAGCTTCTGGATCTAAACCTGCTTCGCGGATGCGTTTAGTATCTGTCAACTTGAAGCCGTCAATCCATTCCAGGGTTAAAACGTGGGTATTAGTGTAACGCCAGTAAATGCCTGGAATTTTTACTTCCGGGTCGTTGCGGAAGTTGCTAGCAAATTTTTCGGCGTTGCGACCTTCATTTATATAATCGATTTCTTCAAATAACTTCGTGCCAAACTCGTCCACGATTAAAGTTAGGTCGTGACCGAGATTAAGAGGTAACCAGGGAGCTACCCAACCCGCCCCCCACCGCAATAAATAGAGGTCACGGGTGAGAGTCGGGCGTAAGTTAGGGCGTTGCACCTTCACTGCGACTTCTTCGCCACTAATTAGACGACCACGATATACTTGACCCAAGCTAGCTGCTGCTACTGGGCTAGGCGACAGTTCGCTAAAACATTCGTCAATGGGACGGTCGAGTTCAGTTTCGATAATTTTGTAAGCGATCGCATTATCGAAAGGTGGTAACTGGTCTTGTAACTTGATCAGTTCTTCTAAAAAGTCTTTGCGTATCAGGTCAGGTCTGGTAGAGAGGGCTTGACCAACTTTAATAAAGGTCGGGCCGAGGCGGGTGAGCAGTTCTCGCAACTGGATAGCTCGTTTACCCTTGTTCTGCTCAACTTTATCTTGCCATTCGTCCCACTTGAGACTGAGTATAAATCCCGCAAAAGAGAAGATAATTCTCAGGAGTCGCCCCCAGGCTAGCCAGGGACGGTAACTATAGTAGCGAGCGATCGCCTCTGGATTATAGAGTTTTAGCAGAGCAGGTTGATACTGACCCACGCCTTTTTTTGCCTCTTCAACTGAAAAATTTACAATGATTGTTTTTCTCCTAACCCACAAGTTAGTTGCAAGTTCAGGATAGCGGTAGTCTTTTATCTAAAACAACTAGAACTCTTACCCTTTTGGGATACTGTTCGCGGTGATTTTAGCATTTGTTACTGCCTAAGATTTGTTTATCTTTTTCTTAATTATACTTTATAAAACTACAACTACTTATCAAGCTTTCAGAGGATTTTATCTTTTCTTAACTATTATTTATAAAAATATAAATATCTACCTGTGTCTGATTATGCAAATTTAAATAAACTGGGATCAAAAGTAACTTTATTTACTAACAGTTATATGGAGTATTAGTACTATTACTGTCTTGAATTTAATCTTCGTTACCATTCCCGCGTCGGAATAAATTTCAAGGCTAATAGCTCAAGTCTTCTCAAAAGGACTAAATACAAAATTTTTAGCCATGTAGAAGGCTATCTTATAGCGGTTCTCAGTCGAGTAGGTATAGAACCAGAACCCCACCCCCAAGCTCCTCTAAGAGTAAGCGAGGAGCTTGCTCTGATGTACCTCATTTGATTAGGAAAAACTATATAAACGGAAAATTTCAGTCCACTTGAGTAGTCAAAAATCAAAAGTCAAAAAGCTTGTGTTATCAGCTTTTCCCTGATTGTGAATGGTATCTCTATTTACGCCGTGCTGTACTAGTACTAAAATTAGTATAGTTAGGTCGAAGAATTAACCTCCGACTCATAATAGAATCATTATTTATAAATACTATAAATTTGGTAATAGGTAGTGATTTTGCCACACTTACCAATTACCAATTAGCTACTTTTAACGATCGTGCAATGCTATTTAGATTTTGCCTCCAAGTTTTCTAAACGGCTTCTTAATTCCTGATTTTGTTGTTTGAGTTGGTCGAAATCCTCACGCAATTGACGCAGGGTTTTTTCTGAACCAATGTTCTTTTGCACTTTGGAAATTTCTTCTTCAGCATAGCGACGTACACGCCCATCGGCTGTTTGTTCAGCTAGCGATCGCAAAATCCCGACTGCTTTGGGTGTTTCCATTTGTCCTAATGCTGCTGCTACCGCCACTTGCGTTAAAAAGAAGGTTTCTTTAGCTAGTTCTGTTAATTGTTCTAAAATTCGTTCCAAATTAACCGGACTTTGACCTACAGAAATCTTTCCTAAAGCGCGAATTGTGGCTAAACGTAGAGGTTGTGGTACACCGAGTTTGGTGTATTCGAGCAAGAGATTTAAAGCTGCTTCCGAGGTTTTGAATTCAGCTAAACCAGCAATTGCACCACTCCGCACTACTTCATTCCAACCTGCCTTGTCTTCTAAAACGCCTTTTAGCAGCTTTAATACCTTGTCTTCCTTGGGTTTTTCTTTCAAGTTAGTAGATGCGTACGCGAAACCCGTCGCAGACATCGCCCCGATTACACGAGAGGCTGTTGCTTCCACGTAATAACTAGGATCGCCTTTTTGCACTATCCCTCTTACAACTTTATAGCTTTCAGCAGTTTTAATTTGAGCAAGTGCTTCCACTACAGATCGTCGTACGTAAGCATTTTTATCTTTTAAGCCAAGAACTAAGCCATCAAAGGTTTGGTCTAAATTAATTTTGGCTAGCTGTTTCGCCACTTCCACACGCACGCCCCACAAGGGGTCATTTTTGAGCGCCGCAGATAGTGCAATGGTAGCTTCTAACCCGCCTTTTTTCGTCAAAGCTTCTGCTGCATAGATGCGCGAAATCGGGTCGGGGTCAGATTCTAATTGTGCTTTTAACTCTGGTATTGGATACTCTAAAGCTACTGTTTTTAGGTAATTATTCCCAACATCAAAGCTGATAAACTGGGGCTTATTTTCTAAGGGAAAGTAGAAGCTTTGTTCTCGTTCATTTACCCGCACTACAAAAGTTTTGAGTTGTGAGTTAGGGGTGATGAGTTGAGAGTTATTTTTAACTCCTAAATCCTCACTTCTCACTTCTGCTTGTTGCCTATAGCCAAAGCCAATAGGTATTTTTAAATCAAACAAATCCTTACTACCATTTTTACCTTCAGCAGCTTGGGTTTGAGTTACCGTAATTTTTGCCAAATTAGCATCACCATCCCAAGAGTAAGCTACTTTAAAATCGGGATGGCCACCACGATAAACGTATTGGTCAAAAAGGAACAAAAGATTACGTCCGGTAGCCTTTTCAATCGCCCTAAGTAAATCTATTGTTTCTACGGTTTTGTGGGCATTATCTTGAACAAATGTTTGGATAGCCTGCCAAAACAATTCATCTCCTAATTGGGCGCGAATCATGTGATAAACACAAGACCCTTTTTCGTAGATGTGGCGATCGTAAAGTTCAATGGCTTCGCGGTAGATATGCGTTACCATTGGACGACGATAGCGGCTGCTATCTTCACTAATGTAACGACGAGCTTCTAATAAACGATAGTAAGCTGCTTCTTCTAGACTATATTCCTGTTCTGTCCACATCACCTCAGAATAGGAAGCCATCCCTTCCTTAATCCAAGCATGAGACCAATGCTTAATTATCACCAAATCACCAAACCACTGGTGCGCGAGTTCGTGGACGACTAAACTTTCTGTATTGCGGTTATCTAAAGCGGCGCGTTCATCCAGCAAGCATCTATCTGTTAACAGGGTTGTGGAGGTATTTTCCATCCCACCAAAGATGAAGTCATCGACGCAAACCTGAGCGTATTTTGGGAAAGGATATGGATAACCATACTTTTGACTCAAAAATTCGATCATGCGGGGAGTTTTGCCCATGCTGCGTTTAGCATCTTCTTCCCGCCCCTTTTCTACGTAGTAGGTAACTGGTTTCCCCTTCCATTCATCCCGAATTTCGGCAAAGTCACCTACAGCCAAAGTCATTAAGTAGGTAGGATGAACTTGTTGCTGTGACCAATGGTAGATTTTGTAATCACCATCTTCTGTAGTATCAATCAGTTCGCCGTTGGAAATTGCTACTAGAGGGTTGGGAACACGAACGCGAATTTCTGAAGTAGACAGTTGTCCTGGATAGTCAAAGCAGGGGAACCAAAAGCGAGAGTCTTCGTCTTCTCCCTGAGTCCAAACTTGAGTAGGCTTGTTTGGGTAGTGCTTGTCTGGTTGAATAAAGTAAATACCGCGTTGTGGTTTTGCCACCGAGTAGGCGATCGCAATCAGCAAGCGTTTACCAATCTGGGTAGCCTCAGAAAGCTCGATGGAAAGCTGTTCCCCGTCGTAGTCAAAATTTTGTGGCACCTCGTCCACCTGCACAGACTCGATATTCAGGTTGACAGCATCCAAAGTCAAACGGTCAATGCCATTACGGATTGGTAAGAGGCGAATGCTACAACTGCCCTGATAGCAAAGCTTTGGAATATCTAAGCTGAGGTCGAGAAAAATATGCTCCACTTGTCCGGGGCGATCGGGGTTGTAGTGTGGTCTTGCTCCCGGTAACTCAAAAGGTTTGTGTCCGTTATTATCTGTATCAAAATAAGACTTCGACATTGATCCTTACTGACCTTGTAATCCTGAAAAGTCTGGCTTGGCTGGATGTAATTAAGTAAAATAGCGGTGTCTAAATGTATTTCCCACAACAGGGCATTATGGAGGTGAGAACTCCTCTTTGGGATTGGGGGATTGAAATTAATCTCACCCGAATTTCCAAAGGTCGGCTGCCAATCCTTGGATTTTTTTCCATATCCCTCCCGCATCTACTTTTCTTGATGTTTTGCACTTTTTTGTCATCGAGTCAAGAATCTCTTGCACCTCGATAGATTCTGATTAAGTACAAATACTCCCAATTGTTCTTATAACTTTAGGATAGCTTGCCTCTGTTGAGCAGGCTATTTTGTTTGAAACGAACAGCATATCATTTGCGGATTCGCTCTTCATTCTCTTGAAGTCATTTTTAGAGTAATTATTTTAGACTTCTAGCTTATAGGACTACTAATTTTATCAGTAAATACCGATCAATGAGCGGAAATTATTAATAAATCCGAAAACTCTACAATGACACTTGGATAAATCTCGGTGACAATCTCAGCAAAAGAGGATAATAAAATGCCCGAAAGTAAATCAAAGTTTTTGATTCCTGCTGTTGGTGCTGCTGTAGTTGTAGCAGGAAGTATAGCGGCTTATATGTACTTTAAAAGCCCATCAGGAGCTAGCTCAGACGCTCTAGGCAGTGCGAAATTAGTGCCTTCAACAGCATTGATGGCAACTTACATTACTACTGATTCTCAAGCCTGGGCCAAGTTACAGCAGTTTGGTACTCCAGAAGCACAAAAGTTAGTAGCAAAAAGTCTGGAAAATTTCAATAAGCAAATGTTCAGTGACAGTAACGTTTCTTATGAAAAAGACATAAAGCCTTGGGCTGGTGGTGTAATGATTGCTGTACTGCCACCAAATCCTGTGAAACAGGCGCAGTTAAAAGTGCCTTCTAGGGCACCTAATGTACCAACAAATCTAGAGCAGGAATCAAATATCCTGATGGTGGTGGGAATCAAAGACAAACTTAGTGCCTTGAATTTTGCTAATAAATTGAAGTCACAAAAAGGGGTGAAATTCCAGGAATCTGACTACCAAGGTCAAAAAATTATCGAAACTACAGAAAATGGTAAGCCGACATATAGCGTAGTTTTAAATAATAGTCACTTGATATTAGCCCCCGAAAAGCAAGCTGTAGAAAAAGCAATTGACACCTTTAAGGGACAGTCTTCTTTTGCCAGTAAAGAAGGTGCAAGCAGCATTCTCAGCAAAGGAGTGGATGTCAAAAACAGCCTTGCCCAAATTTATGTACCAGACTATGCAGGCATGGTACAGCAATTAGCAGCCGGAAGTAAGCAGGCAAAGCAGTTACCTCCACAAGCCTTGACGCAACTGAAGCAGATAAAATCTGTGGTGGCTGGTGTTGGTGTTGATGATGCGGGAGTGCGGGTAAAAGCGATCGCGAATTTAGATCCGCAACTGAATAAATTCCAGTATCAATCAAGTCCTGGGAATATAGTCGGCCAATTTCCCACTGATACCTTTGCTCTGGTTAGCGGAAATGGCATCAGCCGTGGCTGGCAGACGTTAGTAGAAGAGTCAAAAAATTATCCAGAAATGAAGCAAGCTCTTGAACAGGTGCGAGGAAAACTGAAATTTGTCAATATTGACCTGGATAAGGATATTTTTGGCTGGATGAATGGAGAATTCGCTTTTGGTGCGGTTCCATCTAATCAAGGTGTGTTAGCAAATGTTGGTTTTGGAGGTGCTTTAGTATTTGATACTAGCGATCGCAAAACTGCCGAAGCCACCTTAACAAAATTGGATACCCTGGCCAAAACCCAACAAATCAACGTCGCCAACAGAAATATCGCTGGTAAAGACGTAACTGAATGGCAAATCCCCAAACAAGGAGCTTTATTGGCGCATGGTTGGCTGGATCAAGACACTGTATTTGTGGCTCTTGGTGGGCCAGTTGCTGACGCAATTAGCGATCGCAAAAATCAATCTCTCAATAATAGCGACGCTTTCAAAGCCGTTACTGGTTCTTTGCACAAGCCCAACGGTGGCTATTTTTACCTAGATATGGATAAAACTAAAACTGTGCCCTTGATCAATAGTTTTATCTCATCTGACGCTAATACCATCACGATCCTGAGTTCCATTCGTGGTCTTGCTTTTACCGCTAATAGCCCCGATAAATCTACCAGTGAATTAGAGATGTTGTTAGCTCTTAAGCCGAATACTGCAAAATAAGGAATGGGGAATTGGCAAGAGGATGCGGAGATAGTGAGACGCGCTAACGCGGGGAGGAAATTTTCTCCATCTCTGATAGATTAACTATCGAACTCTTGCTAATCTTCAATAAATAAGCTGATGCGCGCCTAAATTGTATAAATACTCTTTATGGTCGTTAATTGTTAACTGTTGACGGTTATCAGTCATCAGTCATCAGCATTCATGTAAATGTTCAAGTTAAATGCGTAACAGTTAGACTGCCGTTATACAATTCAATTCATTTATAGACTGCCGTCCAGCAAGTATGTCATAAGTAGAAAAGGCTGTTAAATGCAAACTGATTTATGACCGTTGCTGTAAATACTACTCCTGGTTTAGCTTCGCGTTTGGTGAATGGCGTACTGGCAATCAAGCCTTTAGCTAACCTAGCCAAGCATCAAGCTAGACAAATGATGATTAAACGTGCCGAGAGGATTGGTGTGCCTTGGACGCAAGAAGTCGAAACACTACAGGCACTTGATTGGAAAGCCGATCTAGCTCAAGTACAAAATCCTCAGCTTTCCTACCCCAATTACTATGTCACCTCATTCCATGCCTACGAAACCGGAAACCTCAGTTGGCAAGCCGCTTTTGAGGTAGAACCTGCTGCTTACGCTGTCCACGCTAAGATTCGTCAGGGCACTGAAGAAGCGCAAGGCGATCCCATGCTGCGCCAAAGTTACCATGATATCCTGAAAAGCCAAATCCCCAATGAGCCGCAAGACATCTTAGATGTAGGGTGTAGTGTTGGCTTGAGTAGTTTTGCCTTACAAGCAGTTTATCCCCATGCGAAAATTACAGGCTTGGACTTATCTCCCTACTTTTTAGCTGTTGCCAATTACCGTGCCCAACAACGTCAAGCTAAAATAAACTGGCTTCATGCCCAAGCTGAATCTACCGGACTACCAGATGCCTCTTTTGATTTAGTTTCCATTTTTCTAATGTGTCACGAATTACCCCAGTCAGCAACTCACCAGATTTTTGCTGAAATGCGGCGCGTACTGCGTCCCGGTGGTTACTTAGCAATCATGGACATGAATCCAAAATCTGAAGTTTACCAGAAAATGCCAGCCTACATTTTGACGTTGCTCAAAAGTACTGAACCATATTTAGATGAATATTTTGCTTTGGACATTGAGCAAGCTATTGTTGAGGCAGGTTTCCAAATTCCTACTATCACCAACAATACCCACCGTCACCGTACAGTGATTGCTCAGGTGAGTGGTTGATTTATCTCTAATTTTGTGGGCAGCAATACCACCATTGCTGCTGCTAGGCTACTACTACTGTCGAGTGCCATTTGCCCCACCTTTATTAAGGTTGCTGATGTTCTTTATCATCGGGGCAATATCTGGTATCTTAGCCCTTAGCCTCGAATGGATTTTTGAAATTGTAGCCAACAGATTTATAGACTGGCATCAGATCAAGCGTTGGCTTCCTGGTATAGCCTTGCGGCAGCTTGTGGAAGTAGGCCCAATTGAAGAAGGTTGTAAGTTTATAGCGGTAGTTATCCCAACCTACTATTTGCAACGCAAGTATCGATTATTTGCATCTACCGTTTTCCTTTTCACCATAGCCGTTGCCCTTGGATTCACTGCCGAAGAGAATTGGATTTACCTTTTCCACGATACAGCATCAATTCTAGACCGTATAATCGGTATGCCAGTCCACGCTATGTTCTCTGCACCTTGGGGATATGCTTTAGGAATCTATATTTCCTCCAACACTCGGTTAAATCGAGACAAAAAGTTCATTTTTAGGGCTTGGTTAAATTCTGTAATCTGCCATGCCTTAGTTAATGTCTTATCAAGTGCTTGGCGTTACTCACTACCTTTAGGTTTCCTGAGCTATGGTTTATTCCCGTTTCTCTTGTGGATGTTTTGGCGATTAGAACAATTACTGCGGAAAGTGCAAGGCGAACTCGCCATTACCGTAATCTCAGGCCATACACCCCAACACCGTTACTGGCAGAGGAGTTTGGTGCTGTTTGCCCTCGTGCTGGGTGGAAATGCTATTTTTGGGCTGTTTCTCTTAGCCAGGATTCTTAGTCCCTTGAGTCCGTCGAAGCTTTTTGATCCTGATATTTTATGGTTTATAATTAGTCGCTTTTCACTAAATCTCTTTTTCGGAGTTTTAGCTTGGGGCATTTATCGTTATTTGCGACATTCCGCTCGTCGTCGGTATTTTTAAAATATGATTTAAGAAAATGCTAGGGGGTTCTCTATGCAAACAACTCCAGTGCGTTGGACGACTGCTGATTTAGAACTATTTGCTGGCGATTCTTTCCACTCATCTTTTTTACTCTGTGTCCTCTGTGACTCTGCGGTTAAATAAATTACTTTTAAACCGCAAAGACACAGACAGAAGAAAACAAATTTTTCAAGTCACTTTGAAAGGACTAATTTTAATAATTACGAATTACGAATTATTAAAAATGCCTATGCCTAAATTTTTAATTGCCTAAATCCTTGCTAATACTGGCTGACTCGCGGCTGCGCTGACTGAATTTGATTCAGATTCAGTACAGTAGATTTCGCAGGAGTTATTGGGACTTTCAATCAGTTTCACTTTGTAAAGTTTAGCTCCCAATTCTTGAATAGGCGATCGCAGTAAATTACTAATGTAAAGTGCGATATTCTCAGCACTGGGCACAACTTCAGCAAAGTAAGGAATGTCTTTGTTTAAGAAGGTGTGATCAAATGGCTCTACTACATAATCTTCTATTACTTGGTTCAATGCCCCTAAATCGGCAATCATGCCAGTGCGTGAATCAATTTCCCCTTTCACGGTAACTTCTAGATGATAGTTGTGTCCGTGACCGTGAGGACGGGCGCACTTACCATAGATCTCATTGTTTTCTTCGTTACTGAGGTTAGGGTGAGCTAGCCGATGGGCGGCGCTAAAGTGAGTACTGATGGTGAGGTAGGCTTCCATTGCGTTTCCCGTATAATCTGCCCAAAGTTCAGGATGTTCAAATAACTGCACACGGACTAAAGGTAAGTGAGGTGCTAGTCGCTGCCAAATAATCCGTGCAATATTCTCAGTGGTGGGCAGAGTTTCTTGAAATTCTGCCCACGCATCGTTGAGATAAGAGAAGTCCAATTGACTGGTAACTTCCCGTTTAATTACTTGTTTTACATCAGACAAGTTCAATACCATGCCATATTCATCCAATTCCCCAGCTAGGGAGATGAATAAGACATAGTTATGTCCGTGTCCCGGAAATCTAGAGCAAGCACCAAATTTCTCAATATTCTCAGCTTCACTCAGTTCTGGCAGCCAATAACGATGACTTGCCGAAAACTGGGCGCGGCGGTTAACAATACATTGCATGAGTACACTATGAGCAGAATTTAAAATTTCTTAATCTTTTTCTGCTTCCAGCATAAACTAATTTCTCTGTCAGTGGTTATGGGAATAATATACGAAGAAAAATACTCGTCAAGCTTGGAGTTTGAAAGATGACTGCTTTTCAAGAGAATAATGAGACGCTGAGTCGTAATGAATATTTAGCAACAGAACTCCTTAAGATTGTGAACTCACTTCCCGGATTTTTCCCATTAAAGAACGAACTTCAGGAAAAATTAGACAACTTACGTTCTGTTCTCCAAGGGCTACGTCCACCACGAGTTATGGTAATTGGTCGTTCTAGATCCGGTAAATCATCCCTAATTAATGCCATTTGTGGTTTAAAGGTTGCAGAAGTCAGTGATACAGCACCAGAAACAGGCATGGCTGAATGGAAGAAATACTATCACAATGGCAGTGATTTACTCCATATTCTAGACACAAGAGGTTTACAGGAGTCAATGGCTCCAAGGCAATATGATTCAGCTAAAACGCCTTATGAAAGCATCATGCAAGCGGTAAAAAAAGATTGCCCAGATGTCATTCTCTTCTTGTGTAAAGCAACAGAGGTTCATAGCGCTAGTGACGAAGACCTCAATGCCTGTGAATTAATCGTTGAAGAAATTAAGAAGCTGTATAGGCGCGATTTACCTGTTATTGGAGTTTTGACACAGTGCGATCAATTACAACCTAAGAAAGTTTATTTCCCAACTAACAATGAAACGAAAAATCGCAATGTTCAGGAACAAGTTAAAAGTTTTTTTGCTTTCTTGAAAGCAAGACAAGAATTAAGCAGATGTGTTAGAGATGTTGTTCCTACTGTTGCGGATGCTAAATATGAAGATGGAAAGAACGGTTTAATTCTTCCTGATGAAGATGATCGGTGGAATATCACTGAATTAGTGGAGACAATGATCAAGTATACGCCAAGCGAGATACGCGGCTCATTAGCACGAATGGCGCATATTGACAATTTTCAACTCCATGTTGCTAGGACAGTTGTTACAGCTTGTACTGCTTTGTCTAGTTTTGTTTCTATCAATCCCATTCCAGGTGCAGCAATACCACTAGTGGTTCCTATTCAAACTTTTATGGTTATGTATATTGGCTGGCTGAGTGGACGGGAGTTTTCTGATCAAACCGTCAAAGACTTTGTTGTAAATGCAGGAATAGGTGTTGCAGTAAATGCTGGCATGATCGGTATAGCTGATATTGCCTTAAAATTTGTACCTGGTTTTGGTAGCTTGCTGGCAGTTGGCGCTGGTGCGATCGCTACACAAGGTTTAGGGGATGCTGCGATTGTATATTTTCTCACCTTACCAGAGGCAAGAAATACAGCCTCCTAAACTATTGATTAACTGAAACTTGTGCTTCACAGTGTAATCCCGTAGCTATGCGGAATAGCTCTTGACCTGTATGTAAATAACGCTCATCGTAGTTCAAAGGAAAATAACCCAATTCATCAAGTCCATCTGCTACTTGATCAAGGCTGTAGTAGAGATGAGCCGCCGTTCTTGCTAAACTAGGCGGATTTGGTAGAGAGCGAAAAGTAATTTGTGCCTGCTTGAGGTCATCTCGACAGGTTTTTAAGTATTCCTGAAATTCATCTAATAACTCATCATCAAAGGGATCAGCAGCTAATTGATCCATTTGTTCTTCTAACGAATAGAGAATCTTACAAAGCAAGCGATTTACAGGTTGGTAAACTTGGCGCAGCCATTCTTCAACTTGCTCGTCAACGTCCCGTCCAGTTTTTCGTCTTGTCTGGTAATGATTTTGCGCTGATGCTGTACGCTGTTGGCGATCGCTATTTAATTTTTGAGAGTCATCTTGCAGTTGTTGGTCATAATTGCGGCGACTTTGGTTGTCGCCTAAGACTTCATAAGCTGCATTGATGCGGATTATCTGCTCGTGATCGGCTGTTTCTTGATTACTGTCAGGATGAAATAACTTAACCAAGCGGCGATAAGCTTGCTTAATCTCCGCTTGGCTTGCACTAGAACTAATTTTGAGAGTTTCGTAATGGTTAGAAACGTGCTTAGAATTGACCATTAATTCAATTTATCGTTAGCTGATGCTAGCGGCTAACCTTGTTTCCAGGTCTTGGAACAACGGTGTACTCAAATACCTCTCACCAAAACTGGGCTGAATCATCACAATTAAACGTCCCTTATTTTCTGGACGTTGGGCAACGCGAATTGCTGCACATAAAGCTGCTCCACTGGAAATACCAGATAGTAGCCCTTCTTCTTTTGCTAAACGCCGACTATAAGCGATCGCTTCTTCATCGGTAACGGTAATCACTTCATCTATCAATTTTATCTTGAGAACTTGGGGAATAAACCCAGCGCCAATTCCTTGGATTTTGTGTGGCCCTGGACGTCCCCCAGATAAAACTGGGCTATTGGCTGGTTCAACAGCGATCGCTTTAGCACTAGGCTTGCGTGCTTTAATCACTTCTGCTACACCAGTGATCGTACCACCTGTGCCCACGCCCGCCACAATCATATCTACTTGTCCATCAGTATCTTCCCAGATTTCAAGAGCTGTAGTTTCCCGATGCACTTTTGCATTGGCTGGATTGCGGAACTGTTGCAACATATAGGTATTTGGCATACTATTAACTATTTGCTGCGCCCGCTCAATTGCCCCACTCATACCCTCCATTCCTGGCGTTAGTTCCAGTTCTGCTCCATAGGCCCGCAACATTGCCCGACGCTCCCCACTCATTGTCTCTGGCATTGTCAAAATTAACCGATATCCCTTAGCTGCTGCTGCCATTGCTAAGGCAATTCCTGTGTTTCCAGAGGTGGGTTCTACCAATACTGTCTTCCCAGGAGTAATCAGCCCCTCCTCTTCGGCAGCGTTAATCATACTCACCCCAATCCTGTCTTTAACTGATGACGATGGGTTCATACTTTCCAGTTTCACCACAATTTCAGCAACACATTCTTCTGTTTGAGGAATATGGTTCAACTGCACTAGGGGTGTACGACCAACTAGTTCTGTAATATTACGAGCAATTCGCATAATTTAGTCCTTAGTTATTAGTTATTAGTCATTGGTCATTAGTTGCAAGCAAAGACAAACGACTCTTGACTAAATGTAGTACATGATATCTAATTACCGCCGGTAATATGGTTTTTCACAAAGATCCTGAAGGATATATTTTTGTAACACTAAATTTGCGGAGCGACTTGCTTCAACCGAAGATCGCTATAACGTTTTCTTCACTAGTCTGAATCTATAATCCTTTTAAACATTCCAAAATTTCCAAAAGGATGATCTTTCGGGGATCTCGCATTTTATAGATAGCCACCTTTAAATAAGTTAAAAATTTTTAATTATTAACTCATAGCTTCTAACTTTTCTAGTATATTCCGGTTCTCTACTGGAGTTTATTCGTTGTTGCTACAGACAACAAAAAGCCCCGCCTCATGGCGGGGAAAATAGAGTTTAAATTTGTCAATGGATAGTCAACACTCTAGAAGGTAAAAGTTGTTCTGAGTGTACCGATAATCGCATCATCGTTCTCGCTGCTTTGGCCAGGAGAGGTCAACCAAATTACGCCAGGGGTAACAGAGATATTATCTGACACACGATACTTGTAAAAGCCTTCAAAGTGATAAGGTACATCATTACCAGCACCAACACCTACCCGGTTAAAGGAATAGGGCTGTGCACCAGCAAAAATACCTAAAACGTTACCCTGTTTACCAAAGTCAGCTAAAGCAACCCCGGCGCCGTATGACCAAGCTTCAAAATCATCAGCAATACCAGAGCCTGTAACATCATGATAAGAGACGAAGCCACTAACTGACAGCTTCTCGCTGGGTCTAAAGGCAGCCGACACACCGTAGGAGTTGCTGGAACCTGAGTTTATTAAAGTGTTAGCTTGTCCGGTACCTACTGCAACATTTCCCGCAAAAGTGTTGTTTACGTTTGATCCAGCACCCGAGTCAAATAAATTACCACCTGTGCCATTATACGCATGGACGTAGGTAGCAGCTAAAGCCAAGCGATCGCCAACACTAAAATTCAACTGTCCTAACGCTGCATAGTCGCCATTGGTAAGACCTTGACCAACACCAGGATTATTAGCATCCGATGCCAAGTAACCTGCGGTGATTGAACTATTTCCTAAAATACCGCCGCCTTGACCAAGAGGTAGATTCAGCGCTATACCTGCACCGCCACCAATCCGATAGATAGGACTTTCAGAAGCAAAGGTAGACAAAGCACCATTGCCGCCGTCAGTTTGGTCGAAAAAGTAAGGGTTGTTAACAGCAGCGTAATGGCTGTGTCGTCCTCCAGTTGCCGCAAGGTAAACTTGAGCTGGGCCTACGGGAGCTTCATAGGTCAAACGATCTATGCTGACACTATTGTTACCAGTACCACCACCAACTTGAAATGTTTGTGTGCCTTCAGCACTGTTGATACCAACACCACCGTTATCTACTAGTGAAAAGGCTTGTGCATTACCGGCTGCAAGGCGGGTGTGCAAAACGTCTCTACCAGTGAAGCTGGTTTGTAAGTCTAAACGGACTCTATTTTGGAAGACAGTATTATTAGCATCACCAGTGTTCTCGCCAAAGACATCACTAACAGCAAAAATCGCTTCACCGACTAGTTTGGTGGTAGTAGAGAACTGATTAGCTTCCAATTCCGCAGTCCGCGCTTCTAGGGAATCTACACGACCGCGTAGGGTAGCCAATTCTGCGGAAAATTCTTCTTGTAACCGTTGTAAGGTAGCTAAATCTTGTTTGGTCACCAAGTCAGCTGTTGCTGTAGCAATCAATTCGTTAACCCGATCCAAACAGGCATTTAAACCGGCGGCAAATTCATAACGGGTTAAAGCACGGTTACCGCGATAAGTAGCATTTGGGTAACCTGCAATACAACCATAGCGCTCAACCAAGGACTGCAACGCTTGGAATGCCCAGTCGGTGGGTTGTACATCGGAAAATTGAGAAACTGATGTTACTTGAGACTGAGAGTTACTTTGGCTACCTTCATTACTGTAGCGATTAACTTGATCTATGGTTGTTTGAGCCAATATTTCTGGCTGTTGGGCAACTTCAGTTACACCTGGTTGTGCGACCAATGATGCTTCAGTGGTTTTGTTTGGAGCCGCAATTGCTGTTGCTGAAACTAACAATGTAGCTCCCAAAACTGCTGGGCTAACCACTAAGGATTTCCACAATATACTAGACATCTTCTCTTTACTCCTCACACCTTGTTTAGATAATTGTATTCGTTGCACCTAAAATCTCAAAAAAGCGACATCTCATAGAAACCTGTGGATGAGGCTTAGTTACCACTACTACAATTTTAGTTTTTGCAAAGCTAATAAACGATTAACTTAGGGTTAAAAACTTATGTGATTAACTTATGCAAAAACATATCTTTATATCATAACATTATAAAACATCTGATCTAGATGACAAGCTCACAGCGATCGGCTTAAAAACTGTCACACATAATTATCTAAATATCTAAGCAGGGAGTAGGGTTTAGGGCATTTGTTCTCTAGTTGGCTAAATTGACCGAAACTTGATATACTTAGCAACTTGTAAGTAAAAATCACTTCTTGGACTTAGCCCTAATAGAAATTGCACATTAGTTATAAACACACTAGCTCGGCTATACAAACGTAGGCAAAGCCTTTTAGCAGGGTAGTTTGTCTGCTATTGTGGTCACAAATACAAGCTTAGGAATCAAGGGTTTTGAAACCCGTCACTCCAAAGAAAAACCGTAGTTCTACTCTTAAGGCTTGCTATGCACTGTGTCTTGCATGGCCTGTATGACTTCCATCTGCTAGTGCAAGATATCAGAATAAATCACTTAGTTTATTTGGGAAATCCTCTGCGCTACATCAAAGTCAGCCTGCGTCAGCCCGCCTGCATCATGTGTTGTGAGTGTTATCTTCACTTTGTTGTAAGAAATTTCTATATCAGGATGATGTCCTGCTGATTCAGCAGGCTCCACCAGCTTATTGACAAACTCAATTGCTTGAATAAAATTCTTGAATGTGCGGGTAATTTGCAACTTGGAGCCTTCAACACTCCAACCTGACAGAACCTTTGCACTTTCTTGAATTTCTGCCTCAGTGAGTAGTTGTGCCATATCACAGAATTCCCGTTTGTATTATCTTAATTACATTATAAAAAGGCGTTGGGAAAGCCCACTCTTTTTAAAAAATGGGATGAGAGATGCCCCAACGCCGTTGATGTTTGACGGTTAACAGTTAACAGTCTTTCGTGTTATCTCATCCCCTAAAAGGGGATGGGATGAGCTTAAATATTTCATAAAATCAAACCTCTTTTTTCCTCCACAGACAAAGATGGGAGGATAAACTAGGGCATAATTGGTGTGTGTATATTTAAATTGGGCTTGTGTAGATAAGCTAATGTGCTTCTAAGTTGCATAACCTTAGCCTTGAATGACGATTAGCTTAAACGCTATTGCTAACATCTGGTCAAACCCCAAAGTTTGATGCAAGATATTTTTATTTTTAAGAAAAATTAAATGTGTTAGCTTTGTCCACTTCAAGGCATCGCCATCTCAGTTGTCAAAAGCAACCATTGATAAAACAAAATTTGCCTACAAAAAACTATCCGCTCTGATTTAGATCAGGCGATCTAAATCAGAGCGGTGTAGCGGGTCTTCAGGTTGCAACCAGACTGCCGGAAGGAACTCCGAGCTTGCCTAGCTACTTGAGCTAACTTAGTATCTCAAAGATAACTAAGGCTAACTTTTAGAGAACAGCCCCGGCGCGCAGCCGGCTAACTGCAACCTGATGACCCATGCATTTACTACTTTCTATCATGGGCATCACCTCCTTGTTGCCTAAGCGGTCTTAGTCTCAAAAGGGCAGAGCATTTGCTCTGGGTTTATAACCTTCATTTAATATAACACATAAATTTAGAGATATTAACCATATATAAAAAAATCCCCCACCGAAAGGCGGGAGATTACTGGAGAATGGGAAATATTGACACTTTATAGGCTTATGCCAAGGTGATTATTTAATTTGGTTCGTGTCAATTTTTGACAATCACAACCTGATTCAAGTCATGGTTGGCTTTTATATTAGAGAGCGTTACCACGAGGTAGAACTTCCTCAGGGAATACAAATTGTTCGTGGGGTTGATCTTGAGGAGCCATCCAAGCGCGGATACCCTCGTTCAGCAAAATGTTTTTGGTATAGAAGGTTTCAAA